>JALYNA010000387.1 GCA_030773455.1 Actinomycetota bacterium | reverse complement strand
GCCCCCGCCGCCGCCGTCGCCAGCCCGGCACCGCCCCAGGTCAGGGCGCCGCGCACGGTCATCCCCGGATTCTGGCGGAGAACGGCGCTGTCGGGTCAGGCCGCCGCGACGGGCCGCGACCCGGTGGAGGCCGGCTCCGGGGAGCGGAGCATGCGCACCGAGACCGCCACCACCCAGACCAGGCCCAGCAGCGAGGGGATCTCGACCTGCTGCAGCGGGACGCCGGCCAGCAGGGCCAGCGCCGCTCCGGCCGCGGTGATCCCCATCCAGCGCGGCTGGCTGCGGGCGGTCAGGACCGCGACGGCGACCGCGGCGAGGAACAGCCCGAAGACCATCAGGCTGGTGAAGTAGGTGAACGTCCGCAGCGCGACCAGCCCCCGCAGGACGGGGAGGTCGGTGGTGCCGTGGTGCCCGAGCCAGACGGCGGCGCCGCCTGCGGCCAGGCCCGGGGAGAGGGTGAGCGTCACGTAGGCGACCGCCGCGGAGACCACCGTCGGGACGGCGACGGGATCGGCCACCGGACTCCGCAGGGTCGCCGCGAGCGCCGCGGCGAAGGGCAGGAAGCACAGGAACCCCAGCGCCTCGACGTACCCGCCGCCCAGGACCTGGGCCATCGGCCCGTCGACGAAGTAGCTGGCGAAGTCGGCGTCCGGGGTCTCCATCAGGGCGTCGTCGCTGATCACGAACGCGAAGCCGCCGAGCAGCAGGACGGCGTGGGCGATGCCGAGCGCGCCGCCGACGCGCCGTGCGGTCCGGGACATGAGGGTCTCCCTTCCGGTCGCGCACCGTGCGCGACGTCGGGGTGAACGCTCCCGGCAGCCGGTTCCCGGCACATCCGGCGCCGTCCCGGGACGCCCGGGACGGTTTCCCGGGGAGCCGACCCGGTCAGGTCAGGGGTGGCCCCGAGGACGTCCATGCCGTGCTCGCGGCGGCGCCGGCCAGGCGCGCCATGTCCGGTGGGCCGTCCGGCGGCAGAGGCAGCTCGACGGACTCCGCGGGCACGCCGGTGGCGAGGACGAACCGGTCGAACCCTCCGGGCACGCCCAGCCCGAGCAGCCGCGCGGTCGGCGAGTCCACCCAGAAGGTGTGCGGCAGACCCCGCGGCGCCCAGACGAAGCTGCCGGCCTCGGCGGTCCAGGTGCTGTCCGCCACCTGGAAGGTCAGGGCGCCGTCCAGGACGAACCAGGCCTCGTCGTCGCGGTGGTGCACGTGCAGCGGCGGCGACGACCGGTGCGGCAGCAGCTGCTCCCAGACCGCCAGCCGGCCACCGGTGTCCTCGGCCAGCGCCTTGAAGGTCATCAGGTTGTCGATGTGCCAGAGGTGCCTGCCCTCCCCGGGCGGCACGACGAGCGGCGCTCCGGCGACGGAGCCTGGCGGAGTGGACGTCTGCGACATGTCCGACAGCGTCGGCGGCGCCGGGCCCGCGGGACATCCCTAACCCATGGGGTCTTCCCCGCGGTAGCGCTACCTTCTCGGCCATGACCGGGTCCGGGCCGGTGCGCGCGCAGGTGCAGCGGTCCTGCCGCACGGCCGGCGACGCGACGGCGCTCTACCGCGACGTCGTGCACGCCCTGGACCGGGTCGTCCCGATCGACCGCTGGTGCGGCCTGCTGCTGGACCCGGCCACCGTGATGAACACCGGCGGCTACCACGACGAGGGGCTGCCCTACGAGGTCCTGCCCCGGCTGATCGAGCTCGAGGCGCCGGGGGACGACGTCAACCCACTGCCGGTCCTGGCCCGGGACCGCACCGGCATCTCCACGGTGCATCGCCGCACCAGGGGCCGGCCGGAGACCTGCGCCCGCTACCGGCACGTGCTGCAGCCGGCGGGGCTCGCGGCTGCGGACGGGCAGGTGGGTCGCGTTGCAGCTCGACGTCCTGGAGGACGGCGCCGGCGGCGAGCCGGGGGCGGCACCGGAGCGCCTGTCCCTGGTCATCGAGCCGGTGGGCCCCCTCGAGCTGGCCGACGTGATGGCCGACGCCTACGGGCTGACCGAGCGGGAGCGGGAGGTGGCCCGGCTCGTCGTGTCGGGGCACAGCAACCCGGCGGTGGCCGCCGCCCTGCACATCTCGCTGACCACGGTGCAGGACCACCTGAAGAAGGTGTTCGCCAAGCTCGGGGTGGTCAGCCGCCACGAGCTGACCGCTCGCATGTTCCTCGACCAGTACCTGCCGCGGCAGATGCAGGCAGAGCCGATCGGCGGCGACGGCTGGTACATCCCGGCGAGCCCCGAGTAGTGCCGAGGTCAGAACGCGACGTCCCGCAGGTCACCACGGTCATCGAGCCGGGCTCGCGGTCGTCACCTCCCCCTGGCGCCCGGCGGGAGTGCGCCCGCCCCGCAGCAGCAGCCAGCCGCTGGCAGCCGGCGCCCACAGCAGGAACACCAGCTGCAGCAGGCCGAACGTCGCCGGGACCGCGACGCCGATCAGCACGGCCACCCCGGCGCCCGCCGTCCACGCGCCCAGCCAGCGCGGCAGGGCGCGGGTGTCCAAGGCCCCCAGGCCCAGGAGCAGGACGAAGGCGCCGTCCAGCGCCCAGGCCAGATCGACGGCCGCGTAGTTGATACCGAGCAGCGCGGTCACCGTGCCCGCGTCGTGGCGGCCGGGCTCGAGCGCGGCCATCGCGGGTGCGAACGAGGCGATCTTCACCGTGAACGCGGCCACCGCCAGGCCGACCACGGCCGAGGGCACCCAGCCGGCCGGGTCCACCGCCCGGATCCGGCCGGCGAGGCGGGCGGCGAGCAGCACCAGCGCGGCGAGCCCGGCGGCCTCCAGCCACACCCCCGCCCACAGGGCCGCCGTCGGGGGACGGGCGGCCAGGTGGTCGGCCACGGCCTCTGGCGAGTCCAGCGACTCGGGGAGGAAGGGGGCGACGAGGACGGCGAACCCCACTCCGACGAGCAGGACGAACAGGAAGCCGCCGGCATCGGCGACGCGGTCGAGCAGCTTGGCCACGGGAACCTCCGGAAGGGAACGGATCGGATTCGCCGAGCGTCCGGTCCCCGGGCCCGCGAGCGCGTCCGCCGGGGGACGCCTCCGCCTCCACCCGGAGGTGGATGCCGATGCGCTCGGAGGGGGAGGCGCTCCGGGCCCGGACGGCGCTAGCGTCCGCGGTGTGCGCACGCCGCCGCGGGCCCTGGACCTGGGGCTGGCCGCCGTCTCCGCGGCGCTGACCACGGCCGTGCTGGTCGGCGTGGGCCAGTTGGCGGCCAGCGACGGGACCGCCGCCGGCGCGCGCTGGTGGACCGCTCCCCTCCTGCTGCTGCCCTCCGCGGCCCTGCTGCTGCTCCGCCGCAACCGGCCGGTCGCCACCATCTACGGCGTGTGGGTGCCGATCGCCCTGCACGCGCTGGTCACCGGGCAGGGCGGGGAGGGCCTCTACCTGGTGTGGCCGGCGTGGGTGAGCCTGTACGCGCTGGCCGCCTACGGTTCCCGCCGCCAGCTGCTCGCCGGGCTGGGCGTCGCGGTGGTCGCGCTGGCCGTGCACGACTGGAACGACCCGCGTGCGTGGCGGGCCGGCAGCGAGGCGGCCCTGTCGGCCCTGTGGTGGGACCTCGTCGTCTTCGTGGCACCCCTCGTCGGCGGCCTGGTGGCCGGAGCCCGCCGGGCCCGCACCCTGGCCACGGAGAAGGCGCTCGTCGAGGCGGAGGCGCGGGCGGCCGTGGCCGAGGAGCGGACGCGGATCACCCGCGAGCTGCACGACGTCGTCACACACCACGTCAACCTCGTCGTCCTCCAGGCCGCGGCCGCCAGCGCCCTGCTGGACCGGGATCCCGGGCGGGTCCACCGGCCGCTGCAGGTGATCGAGGACAGCGGCCGGGAGGCGCTGGCCGAGATGCGCCGGCTGCTCGGCGTGCTCCGGGACGAGGACGTCGACCGGCCGCTGCACCCGCAGGCGGGCGTCGAGGACCTCGGTGGGCTCGTCGGCACCGCGCGCGCCGCCGGTCTGGATGCCGGCCTCACGATCACCGGCACGCCCCGACGGCTGCCCGCCGGCCTGGCCCTGACCGTCTACCGCATCGTGCAGGAGTCACTGACCAACGCGGCCCGGTACGCGGCGGGAGCGCGGGTCGGCGTCCGCCTGCACTACGAGCCGAGGGCGGTCGACGTGGCGGTCGTCGACGACGGCTCCGTCGGGGTCGGCGGAACCGTTCCGGCCGGCGGCAGGCGGGGCCTGCTGGGCATGCGGGAGCGGGTGGCGCTCTTCGCCGGCACCCTGGAGGCCGGACCGGCCCCGGACGGCGGCTTCGCCGTGCACGCCCGGTTGCCCGTGCCGGCGGACGCGTCGTGATCCGGCTCCTGGTGGCCGACGACCAGGCCCTGATCCGGGACAGCTTCCGGCTGCTGCTGGAGCTCGAGCCCGACCTCGAGGTGGTGGGCGAGGCCGGCGACGGTCGTGAGGCGGTCGCCCAGGCTCGGCGGCTGCTGCCCGACGTGGTGCTCATGGACGTGCGGATGCCGGTGCTCGACGGCCTGGCCGCGACCGCCGCCATCACCCGGGCCGGGCTGCCGTCGCGGATACTGGTGCTGACCACGTACGACGCCGACGAGTACCTCTACGACGCCATGAGGGCCGGCGCCTGCGGCTTCCTGCTCAAGGACGTGCGGTGCGACCAGCTGGCCGCAGCGGTGCGCACCGTGGCCGCCGGCGACGCGCTGCTGCACCCGGCGCTGACCCGACGGCTGGTCGAGCGGTTCATCGCCGGGAGGCCGGCCGGCGGCCCTGGCGGCGCTCACCGAGCGGGAGACCGAGGTGCTGCGCCTGGCCGGCCGTGGCCTGTCCAACGCCGAGATCGCGGCGGAGCTGTTCCTCGGCGAGGCGACGGTCAAGACCCACATCGGGCGGGTGCTGGCCAAGCTGGGGCTGCGGGACCGGGTGCAGGCAGTCGTGGCCGCGTACGAGTCCGGACTCGTACGGCCGGGACAGGCGGACGATCCCACCTGACCGCGGTCCACCCGATGGTACTTTTCTGCTATGCGGACCACCATCGACGGTGCCGGCCGGCTGGTCGTCCCCAAGTCGCTGCGTACGGCGCTCGGCCTGCAGAACGGCGGCGAGGTCACGGTGCAGTTCCGCGACGGGCGGCTGGAGATCGAGCCCGTGCCGGTGCCGATGCGGCTGGAAGAGTCCGACGAGGGTTCCCGCGCGGTGCCCGACGTGGAGCTCCCGGCCCTGACCGCGGAGCAGGTCCGGGAGACGCTGGAGCAGACCCGCCGGTGATCGCGGCCGATACCAGCGTGCTGGTCGCCGCCGCGGCCTCGTGGCACGAGTCGCACACCGTGGCCCGGGCGGCGCTGCGAGGGACGCGGCTCGTTGCCCACTGCATGATCGAGACCTACTCGTGCTGACCCGCCTCCCGCCGCCGCACCGGGTCCCCCGGGAGCTCGCGGCGGAGATCCTCGAGCACATGGCCGCGACGGAGCCGCTGACGCTGCCCGCCGGGGAAGCAGGCCGGCTGCCGCGGCTCCTGGTCGACCGCGGCGTCGCGGGCGGGGCGGCCTACGACGCGCTCATCGCGGCCACCGCGCTGCACCACGGAGCCGAGTTGGTCTCCCTGGACATTCGTGCGGTGACGACGTACCGCGCGATCGGTGCGGCCCACCGACTGCTGACCTGATCCGCCCTGCCGATCCGCCGCGGAGTGGCCTACCCCCTGCCACCGGGGCGGACCAGGCCCCCCTCGTAGGCCGCGATCACCGCCTGCACCCGGTCGCGGACGCCGAGCTTGGCCAGCACCCGTGCGACGTGCGTCTTGACCGTGCCCTCCCCCAGCACCAGCCGCTCGGCCAGCTCGGCGTTGGACAGCCCGCGGGCCATCAGCCGCAGGACCTCCTCCTCGCGCGGCTCAGCTCGTCGATGCCCGGCACCGGGGTCGGTGCCGCCGTGGCCCGCGCGACCACGTCGTCCAGCAGCCGGCGGAGCAGCGCCGGCGCGAGCAGCCGGTCCCCCCGCACGGCGGTACGGACGGCGGAGGTCAGCTGGTCCCGCGGCATCGACTTGAGCAGGAACCCGGTCGCGCCGGCGCGCAGCGCGGCGACCACGTGCTCGTCGGCGTCGAACGTGGTCAGGACGACGACGGCGCTCGAGTGCTCGGGGTCGGCCGCGATGCGCCGGGTCGCGGCGATGCCGTCGACGCGGGGCATCCGCAGGTCGACCAGCACGACGTCGGGTCGCAGCGACCGGCACAGCGCCACCGCCTCGGCGCCGTCGGACGCCTCTCCCACCACCTCCAGCTCCGGGTCGGCCTCGAGGATCATCCGCAGGCCGGCCCGGACGAGCTCCTCGTCGACGGCCAGCAGCACCTGGACCGTCATGCCGGGACCGGCACCGGCACCGGCAGTACGACGGCCGTCCGCCAGCCTGGTCCGTCGGCGGGCGGCCCGGCGGTCACCCGCCCGTCGAAGAGCGCGACCCGCTCCCGCATGCCGAGCAGCCCGAAGCCGGGCTCCCCCGCAACGGCGGAGCCGCGCCCGTCGTCGGTCACCTCCACCTCCAGAGCGGCGTCGGTCCAGTGCAGCCGCACCCGGACGGCGGCGCCGGGCGCGTGCTTGCGGGCGTTGGTGAGCGATTCCTGCACGACGCGGTGGACGGTCGCCTCCAGGGCGGCGGGCAGCTGCCGCGGGTGGCCGTCGACCACGAGCTCCGCGCAGGCGGCCTCGACCAGGCGCCGGGCGTCGGCCAGCGTGCCGGGTGCGCCGTCGTCGGCGGTGTCGTCCCGCAGCACGCGGAGCAGGCGGTGCAGGTCCTCCAGCGCCGTCCGCCCGGCGTCGAGGACGACGTCCAGAGCGGCGGCCGTCCGCGGGTCCCGCGCCGCCGGGCCCGCCTGGGCGCCCCGGCGTGCAGCAGCATGAGCGTGACCCCGTGCCCGACGACGTCGTGCATCTCGCGGGCGATCCGCCGTCGCTCGGCGGCCAGCGCAGCCGCGCGGGCGAGCCCGGCCTCCTGCGCGCGTTCCCGCTCGGCGGACGCCGCACGCTCGGCGCGGACGGCGCGGTGCAGCCGTTCCCGGGCCAGCCGGGCGAAGATCCAGATCAGCGTCGGGATCAGCGCGTTGGCGACCTCGTCGGCGAGGCTGACGTCGGCGTTGACGACCGGTACAGGTAGGTGATGACCAGGACGGCGACGAAGCCCGCGCCCGCGGGCGCGTCGCCGATCAGGGTCTGCAGCGCGAGCCCCGCCGACACCGTCCCCGCCGCGGGAACCGGCCGCAGCCGGCGGATCAGCAGGCTTCCGGTCATCACCGCGAAGGCGGCGTGCTGCAGCACCCGCGAGCCCTCGACCTGCTCGGCGAGCAGGAGCAACTCGACCTGACCGACGACGGAGACCACGAGGGCGAGCACGCCGTCGCGCGCCCACAGCGACAGGCGGCGCCAGTGCGTGACCAGCTCTGACATGGCGCGCAGCGTAGGGCGGCGCGCGGGCTCCCGGGGTCTGCCGGACGGCCGACGCCCGTCGTCCGCGAGGCAGACCTGCCAGCCCCGAGAACCTGCCCAGCACCTGCCCTGCGACGGACGCCCGCACCACGGGTGGCGGCGAGTGTTCTCGGTGCCCGGCGCGACCCTCGCGCCACCTCGGAGAGGAGCTCCCATGACCGCTTCCGTGCAGGACCAGTCGGTGCACACCCGTCCCGCCCGCTCTCCGCTGCCCGCCCTGGCCGGGATCGGTGCGCTCGCCGCCTCCGGCGGCGCCGTGGCCGTCTTCGGCGACCCGATGCGCGGCGCGGACACCGCCGCCGAGGCGGCCACCGCCCTGGCGGGCTCGTCGGCCCAGCCGGCGGCGGTGCTCGTCGGTGGGTACGCGCTGCTGGGCATCGCGGTCGCCGGATCGCTGGCCGTCCGGCTGGGCCGCGACCGGGACACCGGGGCGACGCGCCTGATCCCGGTCCTGGCGGCCGGTCACCTGCTCCTGATGACCCTGTTCCTCGCCGCGCCGGCGGCCGCGGTGACGGTGGGCACGCTGGTGCTGGACGGCGGGGTGAGCCCGGCCGGTGCGGAGTCGGCGCTGCTCGTGATGAACGCCGTCCACCCGGTCGCCGGCTGGTTCGGTGCCGCCTTCCTGATCGCCGTTGCGATCGCGGCGCGCACCGTGTCGAAGCCGGTCTTCATCGTGAGCACCGTGTTCGCCGTGGGTCTGCTGCTGCCGCCGATGGCCTGGCTGGTCACCTACCTGATGGGCTTCTGGTTCGCCGGCGTGGGCATCTGGCTGTGGCGCAGGAACTGACCCGCGACACAGGCCCCGTCCGGACGCCTCCGGCTCCGGCCCTGTTGCCCTTCTCCACCGTGGCAACCAGCCTGGAGGCATGCCCGACAAGGACCTGCAGGCCCTGGTGCGGCGCCGACTGTGGGAACTCCGCCGGACCGCGGAGGAGGCGGCCCGGCGGACCCACTGGGTACTGGCGACCGACACGGTCGAACGGATGGCCCACGAGCGCGGCCGGACCTTCATCAGCGACGGCCTCGTCCCGTTCGTGGCGCGTGCGCTGGACGTGCCGGAGAGCCGGGTCCGTCGGGCAGCGGGGCTGCCGCCGGTGTTCGACCCGCGCGAGGACATCACGACCCGGCCGCACCTGCGGCTGGTCAAGGACGGCGAGGAGGAACCCGGCCCGCCGCGCCCGCGGACCCCGTCCCCGGAATCGACGCCGTCCGGCGTCCACCCGCCCGACTGACCGCCGGCGGAGTGGGAGGAACGCGTTTCCCGCGCCCCCCACTCCGCTCAGGCGCCGAAGAACCTGTCCGGGGTGATCGGCAGGTCACGGATGTGCCGGCCGGTGGCGTGCCAGTAGCCGTTGGCGACGGCGGCCGCGGCGCCCACGATGCCGATCTCGCCGATCCCCACGATGCCGAGCTCGTTGACCAGCGGGTCCTCCTCCTCCAGCCAGGCGATGTCGGTCTCGCCGATGTCGGCGTTGGTGGCGATGTGGTACTCGGCGAGGTCGTGGTTGGCGTAGTGGCCGAACGTCTCGTCCTGCACCGACTCCTCGTGCAGCGCCATCGACAGGCCCATGCAGAAGCCGCCGAGGAACTGCGAGCGGGCGGTCTTGGGGTTCACGATCCGGCCCGCGGCGTACACGCTCGTGGCCCGCGGCACCCGGATCTCGCCGGAGTCGGCGTCCACCCGCACCTCGACGAAGTGCGCGCCGAACGCGTGCATCGAATACCGCTGCGCGTGCGGCGAGGCGCCGTCCACGCCGCCGTCGACGGTGACCCCGTCGGGCGGGAGCTGCCCGCCGAGGTCGTCCAGCCGCTGCCGGAGCCGGCCGGCGGTCAGCACGATCGCCGAGCCCCAGGACACCAGCCCGGTGGAGCCGCCCGCGCCGCCGGCGAACGGCAGCCGGCTGTCGCCGATCCGCAGCTCGACGTCGCCCAGGCCCACCCCCAGTGCGTCGGCGGCGATCTGCGACAGCGCCGTCCACGCGCCGGTGCCGATGTCGGAGCCGTCGATCTCGACGATGTAGCGGCCGCGGCCGTCCACGGAGATCCAGCAGTCCGCCTTGCGCCGGCGGGTCGGGTAGGTGGCCGACGCCACGCCCGTGCCGACCAGCCAGCGGCCGTCGGTGCGGACACCGGGCCGCAGGTCGCGGCCCGCCCAGCCGAAGCGCCCGGCGCCGGTGCGCAGGAAGGCCACCAGGTTGCGGCTGGACCACGGCACGTCCCGCTCCGGGTCGCGGTCGGGCTCGTTGCGCACGCGCAGCTCCACCGGGTCGACGCCGACGGCGTGCGCCAGCTCGTCCATCGCTGACTCCAGCGCGAACATGCCCGGGGTCTCGCCGGGTGCCCGCATGATCGTGGGCGGCGGGACGTCGAGGCGGGCCAGCCGGTGCGTCGTCCGCCGGTTCGCCGCGGCGTACATGACCCGGGTCGCGGTGGCGGTCTGCTCGGCGAACTCGTTGATCCGGGAGGTGTGCTCGACGACCTCGTGGCTGATCGCGGTGAGGCGGCCCTCGGCGTCGGCGCCCAGGCGCACCCGCTGGATGGTCGGCGTCCGGTGGCCGACCAGGCTGAACATCTGCTGCCGGGTCAGCTCCAGGACGACGGTGCGGCCCACGACCCGCGCGGCCATCGCGGCCAGCCCTGGTTCGGGTGGGTGAACGCCTTGGCCCCGAACGCGCCGCCGACGTAGGGCGAGATGATCCGCACCTGCTCCCCGCCGGACAGCCCGAAGGCGGTGACCAGGTCGTTGACGATGTTGTGCGGGCCCTGGTTGGCGTCCCACAGGGTGAGGATGTCGCCGTCCCAGCGGGCCATCGAGGTGTGCATCTCGATCGGGTTGTTGTGCTGGGTCGGCGTCTCGTAGGTGGCGTCGACGGTGACCGCGGCGGCGGCCAGCGCGCCGTCGACGTCGCCGATGACCGAGTCGGTCTCGTAGCCGGCCATCAGCTTCCCGAGCGCGTAGAGGTCGGGCCGGTCGGGCGGGAGCCGCACGTCCGGCGGCTCGGCGGCGTACCCGACGGCCACCTCCCCGACCGCGGCCCGCGCGACCTCCGGCGTCTCGGCGACGACGGCGGCGACCACCTGCCCCTGGTAGTGCACGTCGAGGGACTGCAGCACCGGGAGGTCGGAGTCGAGGTCGCCGAAGAGCCGCGGCGCGTTGGCCGGGGTGAGGACGGCGAGCACGCCGGGCAGTGCCTCGGCGCGCGTGGGGTCCAGCTTCGTGATGCGGCCGCGGTTGACCGTGCTCTGCACCAGCGCCAGGTGGGCGATCGGCTCGCCCGGGTCCTGCTCGTAGGCGTAGGGCGCGGTGCCGCGGACCTTGGCCGGGCCGTCGATGCGGTCGATACCGGCGCCGACCAGCCGCTCGATGGTGGTCATGCGGTCTCCCCGGTCAGGTCCAGGAGCGTGCGGACGACGACGTTGCGGGCCATCGGGACCTTGTAGCCGTTCTCCGGCAGCGGGGTGGCCGCGGCCAGCTCGGCGTCCGCGGCCGCGGCGAAGGACGCCTCGGTGGCGGCCCGCCCGCGCAGCGCCTCCTCCGCGGCGGTGGCCCGCCACGGCTTGTGGGCAACCCCGCCGAGGGCCAGCCGGACGTCGGCGACGACGCCGTCCTCGACCCGCAGGGCGGCGGCCACGCTGACCAGCGCGAAGGCGAAGGACACCCGGTCGCGGACCTTGCGGTAGCGCGAGGGCATCCCCAGGGCGGGGACGTCGACGGCGGTGATCAGCTCGCCGTGGCGGAGCGTGGTGTCGCGGGAGGCGTCGTCCCCGGGCAGCCGGTGCAGCTCGCCGATCGGGATGCTCCGCTCGCCGTCCGGGCCGAGCACCTGCACGACGGCGTCGAGCGCGGCGAGCGCGACGGCCATGTCGGAGGGGTGGGTGGCGATGCACGCCCGGGCCGTCGAGGGTCGAGCCGAGGACGGCGTGGTTGCGGTGGCGCCCGGTCAGCGCGCCGCACCCACTGCCGGGCGCGCGCTTGTTGCAGGGCTTCATGACGTCGGTGAAGTAGCCGCAGCGGGTGCGCTGCAGCAGGTTGCCGGTGGTGGTGGCGCGGTTGCGCAGCTGCCCGGACGCCCCGGCCAGCAGCGCCTGGGCCAGCACGGGGAAGCGCTCGCGCACCCGCCGGTCGGCGGCGAGGTCGGCGTTGGGCACCCCGGCGCCGATGCGCAGGCCCCCGCCGGGCAGCTCGGTCACCTCGCGGGAGGTGAGCGTGCGGACGTCGATCAGCACGTCGGGCGTGGCCACACCGAGCTTCATCAGGTCGACCAGGTTGGTGCCGCCGCCGAGGAACGCACCTTCCGGCTCGGCGGCCAGCAGCGCGACGGCGGCGGCCGGGTCGGTCGCGGCCCGGTAGCGGAACTCCCTCACCGGCGCACCCCGCTCTGCTCGGCCACGGCCGCCACCGCGGGGACGATGTGGGCGTAGGCGGCGCAGCGGCAGAGGTTGCCGCTCATCCGCTCGCGGATCTCGGCGTCGGTCAGCTCGACGTCGTCCACCGTGAGGTCGGCGGTGACCGCGGACGACCAGCCGGCCCGGGCCTCCTCGATGACGCCCGCCGCCGAGCAGACCTGGCCGGGGGTGCAGTAGCCGCACTGGAAGGCGTCGCGCTCGATGAAGGAGCGGTGCAGCGGGTGCGGCTGCCCGTCGGCGGCCGGCCGTCGGACGTCGTCACGTCGGCGTCCCCGACGGTGACCGCCAGGACCAGGCAGCTGTTCACCCGCCGGCCGTCGAGCAGCACGGTGCAGGCCCTGCACTGGCCGTGGTCGCAGCTCTTCTTGGCACTGGTGTTCCGCAGCCGGTCGCGCAGCGCGTCCAGCAGCGTGGTGCGGGTGCCGACGATCAGTGGGTGCGCCGCCCCGTCGACCCGCAGGGTGGATCTCGGTGTCCACCGGCGCGACCTGCCCGCAAGGGCGGTGTGGACGAACGAACGGGGCGGGACCGCAGCACGGTCCCGCCCCGCCGCAGCTCAGACGGTGCAGCCGTCCGGGCCGCAGACCGCGCCGTCGCCGCTCTGCACCGAGACCAGCGGTGAGCGCTCCGACCAGGCCCGCTCGAGCACCTGCAGCAGCGCGTCGGCCGGCTGTGCGCCGTTGACGCCGTACGTGCGGTCGACGACGAAGAATGGCACGCCGCTGATGCCCAGCGCCTGGGCCTCGGACTCGTCGGCCCGGACCGCGCCTGCGTAGCGCTGGTCCTCGAGAGCCGCGCGGACCTCGTCGACGTCCAGCCCGGCCTCGGCGGCCAGCCGGATCAGGACCTCGCGGTCGCCGACCGCCTCGCCCTCGCTGAAGTAGGCGGTCAGCAGCCGCTCCTTGACGGTGTCCTGAACCCCGCGCTCGCCGGCCAGGTGGATCACCTGGTGGGCGTCGAAGGTGTTGGCGCGGACCGCCTTGTCGAACCGGAAGTCCAGCCCCTCGGCGGCGGCCTGCTGCGTCATGTGGTCGGTCATCTGCTGCGCGCCGGCCACGGAGGTGCCGTACTTGCGGGCCAGCCGCTCGGCGTACTCGGTCGCCGAGACCGGATCGCCCGCGGCGGCCGACCGCGCACCCGGGTCCAGCTCGAAGGCCTTCCACTCGACCTCGACGGCGTCGCGGTGCGCGAACCGCTCCAGGGCGGCCTCGAACCGGCGCTTGCCGATGTGGCACCAGGGACAAACGACGTCGGACCAGATCTCGATCTTCACGTCCGGGTCGAACACCCCGGCCGGCTCCGTCCATTCCGGCCGGGGTGTCCGGCCCCCTCCCGGCCCCGTCCCGGGTCCCGCCCCGAGCGGAGCGAGGGGTGAGGAGGACGGGGTCCTTTATCAGTCCTCGAACAGGTCCCGGGTGAGGACGCCGGTGTCGGGGTTGTCGGTGAACATGCCGTCGATACCCGCCGCCCAGAACGCGAGGTGCTCCTCGATGGCCCGGCCGTAGTCCCCCGGCTCCTCGCCCTCGTCGCGCAGGTCGGCGCGGAGGAACTCGTTCTCGTTGCGGAACGTGTACGGGTGCACGAGCAGGCCGGCGTCGTGCGCGTCGTCGACGAAGGACGTCGGCTCACCCGACCCGTCCGCCTCCCGCGGGATGACCTGGCCCTTCTCCGGCCCGACGCCGTCGGCGTACCCGGCGATCGTGGCGAGGCCCTCGGCTGACGACAGGTCGGCGTAGGTGCGGTCGTCCCCGGCGGCGACCAGGTCGAAGGGGGCACCGCTGGCCGACATCAGCTGGACCAGCGCGACGTCGACGACCTCGTCGAGCTCCTGCAGGTTCGCCGTCTCGAAGGACTGGACGAAGACCGGCGCGTCCTCGCCGGTCAGGTCGGCCTCCGCGAGGTCCTCGACCAGCGGCTCCTCGAGCGACAGACCGATGCCGTCGAAGTAGGTCGGGTGCTTGGTCTCGGGGTAGACGCCGATCTCGCGACTCAGCTCGCGGCTGAGCTCCTCGCGCAGCTCGGGCAGCCGCTCCACCGCCCGGAGGCCGCGCAGCTCCTCGAGGGTGAAGTCCTCGGTGAACCAGCCGGTGAGCTCGACCCCGTCAATCTCCTTGGTGGTGCGCCGGTCGGCGTACTCGGGGCGGTCGGCGACGTCGGTCGTGCCGGAGATCTCGCTCTCGTGACGGGCGACCAGCACGCCGTCGGAGGTGCTCACCAGGTCGGGCTCGATGACGTCAGCGCCCATCCGGGCCGCCAAGCTCGTAGGAGGCCAGGGTGTGCTCCGGGCGGTAGCCGGAGGCACCCCGGTGACCGATGACCAGCAGGTCGCCGTCCTCGGCCTCGGAGTCGCCGGAACCGGCACAGTGGCCGCAATCGGCGGAGGCGGGACCGGCGGGGTCTCCCTGCCCCGTGGCCTGGGCCGGGCCGGTGAGCACCAGCGGGACGGCGAGGACGGAGGCGGTGAGCAGGACGGTCCGGCGGTGGGCAGCTCGCATGGGGTTCTCTCCCGCGGCTCGGACGACGACCCTCGTCGACGGCCCCGAGCGATCTACGTCGAGCCAGGGAAGCGGGCCGCAGACACTGGGAGAACGGCAGGTGAAGCCGACGGCCGGTACGCCCCGTCGGCGCGCAGCGTGACAGGACGCCTACCCGCGGCGAGGAGTGCCGGCGGTCGGCCCTCGACTCCCGTCGGAACGTGGGCGACGCTGTGGCCCCGCAGGGAGAGGACCCGGATGACCGCCACGCAGGACGCACCGACCCCGACCGCACACAACCGGCCGCCGGGCCTGCCGCGGTCCCTGCACTACCCCGAGGTCCCGGTCGGCTCCATTCTGCGGGCGGCGGTGCGCCGCTGGGGCGACCGGACCGCGTTCGTCGACCACGACGTCCCCCTGACCTACACCGAGCTGGGTGCCCGCGCGCACGCCGTCGCCAACTGGCTGGCCGACGCCGGCGTCGGGCGCGGCGACGTCGTCGCGGTGCACCTGCCGAACTGCCGCCAGTACCCGGCCGTCTACTACGGGGTGCTGCTGGCCGGGGCGACCTTCTCCCCCACCAACCCATTGCTGCCGGCCGCGGACCTGGCCGCGCAGCTCGCCGACGCCGGCGCTCGCGTGCTGGTCACCTGGGACCAGGTGCTGCCCTCCGTGCGGACGGCGCTGGCGGCCACGCCGGTGCAGGTCGTCGTGGTCACCGGACAGGCGCACACCCTCGACCTCGACGCCCGCCTGGAGCTGGAGGACGGCGACGTCGACCTCGCCGACCTGCTCGCCGGCGACCCCACCGACCGGCACCTCGACGCGGGGATCGACCCCGGAGCCGACCTCGCGCACCTGGCGTACACCGGCGGGACGACGGGAGTCAGCAAGGGCGTCGAGCTGCCGCACCGCGCCGTCGTCACCAACGTGCTGCAGTCGGCCTGCTGGTCGTCGGGCTCGCTGCCGGAGCTCGACGAGGCCGGCGACGTGACGCTGCGGCAGGTGCTCGGGCGGGACGAGTACCCGACGCAGCTGGGCGAGGCGCGGCTGATCAACCTCACGCCGTGGTTCCACGCGATGGGGGCGATCGGCTACCTCAACGGCATGGTCATGGCCGGGACCACGACGGTGATCCACCTGCGCTTCGACCCGGTGCGCTACGTCGAGGACGCCGTCCGGTACGCGGTGACGTCGATCGGCGGAGCGCCGCCGGTGTTCGTGGCGCTGCTGCAGGTGCCGGGCTTCCTGGAGGCCGACTGGTCCGGGGTCCGCGGCGTCTCCTCGGGTGCCGCGCCGCTGCCGGTGACGCTCATCGAGCGGCTGCAGGCGGTGCTGCCCAACGCGGTCATCGGCGAGGGCTACGGATTGACCGAGGTGACCATGCAGGCCACCGGTAACCCGACGTGGCGGTCGGGCACGCGCCGACCCGGCACGGTCGGGGTGCCGATCTTCGACACCGAGGTGAGCATCCAGCCCCTCGGCGGCGGCGCCCCGCTGCCGCCCGGTGAGCGCGGCGAGGTGTGCATCCGCGGGCCGCAGGTGATGCGGGGCTACGCGCACCGGCCCGAGGCGACCGCCGAGGCGATCGACGCCGACGGCTGGTTCCACACCGGCGACGTCGGCATCCTCGACGGGGACGGCTACCTGGCCATCGTCGACCGCACCAAGGACATGCTGCTCTACAAGGGCTACAACGTCTTCCCGCGCGAGCTGGAGGAGGTGCTGTTCGGCGTTCCCGGGGTGGCCGGGGCGGCGGTGGTCGGCCGTCCCGACGAGAAGGCCGGGGAGCTGCCGGTGGCCTACGTCGTCCGCACGGCCGACGACGCCGGAGCGGCGCTGACGGCCGAGACGGTGATGGCGGCGGTCAACGAGCGGGTGACGCCGTACAAGCGGCTGCGCGACGTCGTCTTCATCGACGCGATACCGGTGTCGGCCGCCGGCAAGGTGCTCAAGCGGGAGCTCGCCGCGCGGGAGCGGGCCGCCGTCACCGGAGCCTGAACCCCCGCTCCTCCCGTCGCCACACCGGTCCGCCGCCCCGTCCTGCTCACCCGGACGGGGCGGCGCGCAGGCCATCGGCGCGACGGCTCACTATCGTCGCGCCGGTGGACGGCGACACGGCAGCGACGACCGAGCACACCAGTGTGCAGCTTGCGCACGTCGAGGCATCGCCCACCCGCCAGGTCGTCCAGCGGATGGTCGCCGCGACGTTCGTGCTGCTGCTGACCGTGGCGATCGTCTACGTCGAGCGCAACGACTACCGCGACGCCATCGACGGCCGGGTGGACCTGCTCGACGCCTTCTACTACACGACCGTCACGCTCTCCACCACCGGTTACGGCGACATCACGCCCGTCTCCGACACGGCTCGGCTGGTCAACGTCCTGGTCATCACGCCGCTGCGCGTCCTGTTCCTGATCATCCTCATCGGAACCACCCTCGAGGCGCTGACCGCGCGCACCCGCGAGGAGTTCCGCATCCGTCGGTGGAGGTCTCACGTGCGCCAGCACGTCATCGTGTGCGGCTACGGCACCAAGGGGCGCAGCGCCGTCCGCTCCCTGCAGGCCAACGGCACCCCGCTGGAGCAGATCGTCGTGGTCGACCCCGAGCCACGGGCCATCGACGAGGCCAACTCGCTGGGGCTCACCGGCATCGTCGGCGACGCCGGCCGCACCGAGGTGCTGCGGCGGGCCTCGATCGAGCGGGCGCGGGCGGTCATCGTGGCGGCCAACCGGGACGACGCATCGGTGCTCATCACCCTCACCGTGCGTCAGCTCAACCCGAGCGTCCCGATCACCACCTCGGTGCGCGAGGAGGAGAACGCGCAGCTGCTGCGGCAGTCGGGTGCCGACACGGTCATCACCACGTCCGCCACCGCGGGACGGCTGCTCGGTCTGTCCACAGACTCTCCCCGAGTCGTGGCCACCGTCGAGGACCTCGTCACCGGAGGGCAGGGTCTGGACCTGCACCAGCGGCGGGTCTCGGCCGGGGAGGTCGGCCTGGGGCCGCGGCAGCTTCGGGACATTGTGCTGTCGGTGACCCGGGGCGGGCGCACGCTGCGCTTCGACGACCCGCTGATCGGCACGCTCGAGACGGGTGATGTGCTGGTCGTCGTGCGGTCGCACCCGGCGGGCGGCCGGCTCGCCGCGAGCTGATCCGGTGTCCCCTGCTCGACGTGGTCAGGGCCGACTCTCCCGCGGTTCCTCGCGTCGTCGCGCTGCTGCAGGGGCGGAACGGTGAGAGCAACCGCGCCACGGTCATCGACGACCTAGGGCCAAGACCCGCGTCAGTCCGCGCGCGGCACCCAGGTGCGGATCGGCCGGTGGCGCCCACGCAGCTCGGCGACGGTGCCGGGCTCCCAGTTGCGCCGCTCCCCCTCGCCCGCGCCGTACACCGCGTCCTCGCTGGCCACCCACCCGCCCGGGCTGGCCCAGGTCGGTGAGGCGGCGGCCTCGTTCACCGGGTCACCGATGACCGTGTACTCCAGTTGGCTGGCCGCACCGACCTGGCCGGCCCACACCTGGCCCCACGCCACACCGACGCCGAGATCCAGCTCGCCGGCCGCGCGGACGGCCGCGGAGATCCGCCGGACCGCGTGCAGCGCCGCACCCGCCGGGTCCGGGTGCTCGGCCGGCGTGCCGAAGACGCACGGCGCGGCGTCCCCTCGAACTCGTTGACCAGCCCACCCTCGCGCTCGACGGCGTCGACCACGACGGCGAAGAAGCGGTTTAGCAGCCCGGCCATCCGCTCGGGCCCGGTGCGCAGCACCAGCGACGTGGAGCCGGCAATGTCGACGAACAGCGTGGCGACCGCGCGGAGCTCGCCGCCGAGCGAGACGCCGGTGACGAGGGCCTGCTGGGCGACCGTCGTCCCCACGTGCCGGCCGAACAGGTCCCGCAGCCGCTCGCGCTCGGCCGGACCGTCGACCATCGTGTTGACGCCCTCCTGCAGCAGCCCGATCTCACCGGCGTCGTCCACCGGCACCCGGACCTCGTGGTCGCCCGCGCCCACCCGCTGCACCGCCCGCCGCAGGTCGCGCAGCGGCGCACCGACCGAGCGGCCGGTCAGCAGGGTGGCGAGCAGCGCGACGGTGCCGACGCCGCCGAGGTCGGCGACGGCGACCAGCACCACGATGACCGGCACCGCACGCCGGCCGGTGGGCGCCCACCCGAACGCCGCGTCCAGCCTGCGAGCCGTGGGCGGAACCTGCCTCATGGACCGGACGCGGGGGTGGGCACGTCACTCACGACCGTCGTCGTCACCGAGGCGTCCCCTGCCGGGGGCAGCCGGGGCCTCAGACGAGGACGGCGTCCATGGCATCGGCCTGCTGCACCAGATCGGCCGCGGTGGTCAGCCAGTCGGCCACGAGCAGCAACGGCCACGGCTGCTCGTCGTCCAGCGAGGCCGTCGTCGCGACCAGCGAGGCCTGGGCCACGGCCCTGCACGCCATGTTCCGCATGACGAGCTCCTTCCATCGGTTGCCTGGACGGTCGGCACCGATGGCACGGGGATCCAGCCGGGGGACGCACGTGTCACCCCTCCGGGGTGGACGGCGCACCGCTGCGGGCCACGCACGGCCTCCGGCGTCGGCTGGGCGTGAGCCGGTTGACAGGAGTCCATGGCCACCCCACCGTGGTTGCACGACTCACGATGTGGGGCGAACTCCCTCCCTCTCACGACGACGTGGAGAACCCATGCCTGTTGCGCCCAGCGCCGTGACCGCCGAGACCGAGCCGGAGCCCAAGACGCCCGGCACGTCCCGGATCGGGCTGATCGTCCCCAGCTCGAACATCACCATGGAGACCGAGCTGCCCGAGCTGTTCCGGCGGCAGTCGGCGGCCACCGGACACCGGTACACCTTCCACTCCGCCCGCGCGACGCTGAAGAACGTCACCCGCGAGGAGCTGCTGGCCATGGTGGCCAAGGCGTCCGACTGCGCGACGGCCGTCTCTGACGCCGACGTCGACGTCATCGCCTACGCCTGCCTGGTCGCGGTCATGGCCCAGGGGCCGGGCGCGCACGTCGACTCCGAGGCGGCCATCGCCAAGGCCGCCTCGGACAACGGGCACCCCGCCGAGGTCAGCAGCAGCGCGGGGGCGCTCGTCCGCACCCTGCAGGAGCTGGGCGCGAACCGGGTCGCGATGGTCGCCCCGTACATGAAGCCGCTCACCAAGATGGTCAGCGACTACATCGAGGGCGCCGGCATCACGGTGCTCGACGCCGCCAGCCTGGAGGTCGACGACAACCTCGCTGTGGGCTGCCTCGACCCGGGCAACCTCCCGGCCGTCGCCCGCGGCCTCGAGCGTGACGGCGCCGACGCGATAGTGCTCTCGGCCTGCGTCCAGATGCCCTCGCTGCCCGCCGTGCAGGCGGTCGAGGACGAGCTCGGCCTGCCGGTGGTCACCGCGGCCACCGCGACGACCTACGAGGTGCTGAAGGCCCTCGGTCACACGCCGGCCATCCACGGTGCCGGTCGGCTCCTCGCCGGCCCGACGGCCGGCTGAGCCGCCGCCCTCGCGGTCGGTTCGCCGGGCATCGGCTGACCGGCGCCCGCGCCCGGACCACGCGAGGGCCGTCGCCGCAGCCGGAGGCGGGCCTCGCCGTCGTCGTCGCCCGTGCGACCACAATGGTCACGGGCGTGGACGGCGACGGGCCGCTTGCCGGGAGGAGCGTGGACGTGACGGGCACGGGGACGACGGCCGACGGGGACGACGTCAGCCGGGCGCTGCTCGCCCTCTCGGTGGACGCCGCCCGCATCGGGACCTTCGAGGTGGACGTCGCCAGCGGCACGCTCACCTGGAACCGGCAGATGTTCCAGCTGCTCGGTGTCGAACCGGAGGGCTTCAGCGGCGAGCTGGCCGAGGCCTACCGGCACATCCACCCCGAGGACGTGCCCCGGGTGGCCGCGGAGGTGGAGGACGCGCTGGCGCGCACCGGCGCCTACACCACCGAGTACCGGGTCCCCCTGCCCGACGGAGGCACCCGCCACGTCACGGCCCGCGGGCGGATGCTCACCGACGCGGCCGGCGCCCCCGTCCGCCTGGTCGGCGCGGCCCACGACGTCACCGCCGAGCGGGAGAGCAGCAACCGCATCCGTGCCGCCCTGGAGTCCCTCGCGATCGGCTACCTGGCCATGGACGCCGACTGGCGGATCACCTACGTGAACGCCCGGGCCGAACGCATCGCCGGCCGCTCACGCGAGGAACTGGTGGGCCGCACGCTGTGGGAGCAGTTCCCCGCCGCCGTCGGGACCGTCTTCGAGGAGCGGTACCGCCACGCTGCCGAGAGCGGTGAGGCGGTCACCTTCGAGGCGCACTACCCCGAGCCGCTCAACATCTGGGTGGAGGTGCGGGCGGTGCCGGAGAACGGCGGGGTCTCCCTCTACTTCCTCGACATCACCGACCGGCGCCGGATGCAGGAGGAAGCCGAGCGGACGGCCGCGAGGACCGCCCTGCTGGCGGCGGTCACCGAGCAGCTGACCGCCACCATGGACGCCGAGCGGGCGGTCGCCTCCCTGGCGCAGCTCGTCGTCCCCGCGCTGGCCGACTGGTGCATCGTCACGCTCGTCGACGACGAGGGACCGGCCGGCGGTCGGCAGGGCCTGCGCGACGTCGGATGGGCGCACGCCGACGAGGCGATGCGGACGACGCTCGGCGCCTACGCGCAGCGGCGCATCGCGACGATGCGCGAGGACGCCTTCCTGTTCCGGGTGCTGAGCACCGGCCGGGGCGTCACCGTCGATTCCGCAGCCACCGCGGCCGTCCAGCGCGTGCGGGTTCCCGGCGAGGTGCACGACCTGCTGGCCGAGCTGGCCCCGGAGTCCTTCGTCCTGCTCCCGCTGCGTGGTCGTAGCCGCACCGTCGGGCTGCTGAGCCTGTTCAACGGAGCGGCCCGCGGGCCGATGACCGCCCCTGACCGGGACACCGCCTCCGAGGTCGCCGGACGGGCCGGCCTGGCACTGGACAACTCCCGGCTGTACCGGCAGCAGCGCGACCTGGCCGCCGGCCTGCAGCGGTCGCTGCTGACCAGCCCCGTGCAGCCGGACCACGTGCAGATCGTGGTCCGCTACACCCCGGCTGCGGAGGGCGCCGACGTCGGCGGGGACTGGTACGATGCGTTCCTGCAGCCCGACGGGGCCGCGGTGCTGGTCATCGGCGACGTCATCGGCCACGACACCGAGGCCGCCGCCGCGATGGGGCAGGCCCGGACCGTGCTCCGCAGCCTGGGTGCCGTCGACGGCGACGGCCCCGCCGAGATCCTGCACCGGACCGACCAGGTCCTCGAGACGCTGCGGACCGGCATCATCGCCACGGCGCTGGTGGGCCGGCTGGAGCAGGACGACGACCTCCTCGATCAGGGGCTGACCCGGCTGCGGTGGTCCAGCGCCGGCCATCCGCCGGCCGTGGTCGTCCTCGCCGACGGCAGCGTGCACCTCCTCACCGGGGAGAAGGCGGACCTGCTGCTGGGCGTCGTCCCGGACACGGCGCGCCAGGAGCACGAGGTCGTACTCGGCTACGACGCGACCGTCCTGCTCTACACCGACGGGCTCATCGAGGCGCGCGACCAGCCCATCGAGGAGGGCCTGCAGCGGCTGCAGGAGACGCTGACCGAGCTCGCCGCGGACGACCTCTCGCTCGACGACCTGGTCGACCAGCTGCTGGCCCGCATGCTGCCGCCGCAGCCGGAGGACGACGTGGCGCTCGTCGCCGTCCGGTTGCACGACCAGCACCGGCCGCGGCCGGCCGAGGCCGGGCCGAACCGCACGCCGCCCGGCATGCCGGACGTGCCGGACGGTTCGGCGGGCTGAGGCGCTGACCCTCCGTGCGGAGCCCTTGATGTCGTCACGGCGCGGCAACCCCACCGGCTGACCCCGGACGTGCGAGAGCCCGGTGCGGACTACATCCACACCGGGCTGTCGCTCAGGGGTTGGGGTGGAGGTGGCGGGAATCGAACCCGCGTCCTACGACGCATCACCAGGGCTTCTCCGAGCGCAGTCCGCTGTGTCTCTGCTCGACCCCATCGATCCCACGAACAAGTCGATGTGACGGGCCCAGTCGCTGTGAGGTGTCCCGCGCGCGCCCGCGACCGGCACGCACGGTGAGTCATCTAGCTGATGCCAGGATCCGGGCCGATGACGAACCCGGGCTGACAGACGGACCTACGCTGCGTCAGGCAGCGAGGGTCACGTCGCGCTGACTGAGGTCGGCGCTTGTGTGGTTTGCAACGCGTGGTTTACGAGCTCATCGTTGCCTTCCTCGGCTCGCTTCCCCTGGTCACCCGACCGCAGTCGAGACCATTCACCCCCTGTGTAGTTGTGCAGATAGCCTAACGGCACCTGCTGACGGGTTGTTCCCGCAGCGCCGTGCGGCCGCAGCCGGCCTCGATCATCGGCGGGTGGCTGCCCGCGCTGGCGTGTCGGGCAGCCACCCACCGATGATCACGGCGGGCAGGCAGACGGCGACGTCAGATCCAGTCGCGGCGCTTGAAGACGGCGTAGAGGACGAGGCTGACCCCCACCATCAGGACCAGCGCCATCGGGTAGCCGTACGTCCAGCCCAGTTCGGGCATGACCTCGAAGTTCATCCCGTACACGGTGCCGACCAGGGTCGGGGCGAACAGGATGGCCGCCCAGGCGGAGATCTTCTTGACCTCCTCGCCCTGCCCGATCGAGGCCTCGGTGAGCTCGCGGATCTCCTCGTTCTGCCGCTGGGCCACCAGGGTCGCGTTGACGGTGAGGATGTCCCGCAGCTGCAGCCGGAAGGCCTCCACCCGCTCGGTGACCTGCACGACGTGATCCTCGACGTCGCGCAGGTAGCTGCGCAGCTCCTCGTCGACCCCGTACTTGTCGAAGCCGCCCGCGATGGCGGCGAGGATGCCGGTCAGCGGCTGCGCGGCGCGCTGGAACTCCAGCACCTCCTGCGACAGCTCGTAGATGCGCCGGGAGACGCCGGGGTCGCCGCGGAAGACCTCGGTCTCGATCTCGTCGATGTCGGTGGCCAGCCCCTCGACCACCGGCGAGTATCCGTCGACGACGGCGTCGAGGATCGCGTACAGCACCGCTTCGCTGCCCTTCTCGAGCAGGTCCGGGTCGCTCTCCAGCCGCCGGCGCACCCGGGAGAGGTCCGGGGACTCGCTGTGCCGCACCGTGATGGCGAAGTTCCGGCCGAGGAACAGGTGCAGTTCCCCGAAGTCGACCTCCTCGGCCGCGTCCACGTAGCGGGCGGCCTTGAGCACGACGAACAGCGTGCTGCCGTAGCGCTCGAACTTCGGCCGCTGGTGGGCCTTGATCGCGTCCTCGACCGCCAGCTCGGGCAGGCCGTACTGCTCGGCCAGCTCACCGAGCTCGGCGGGCTCGGGCCGGTAGAGGCCCAGCCACACCAGGCGGTCGGGGTCCTCGACCAGCCACTCGTGGCTCTCGGCGACGCTGTCCGGCGTCGCCACCCGCCGGCCCGACGAGTAGACGGCGTTGTCGACGATCACCGCCGGGCGCCCGGGTGCCGCGGGAGCCGGGGCGGGCGCCGGCGGGGTCGCGAGGGTGAGCTCGGGCCGCGGCCGGCGAGTGAGAGTGGACAGGGCGGTGAGGGACGCACGACGGCGGTCGACCACGGCGGACTCCCGGAGGACGCTGGAACGGGGGACTCATCGGAGGTCCGCACTCCGCGCGAGCGCGTCAGGCGGTGCGGCCCCCGGTGCCGGTACTGGGCGGTTCACTGGGCACGCGCGCAGCACCTCCCGTCGTCCGTGGCGGCCCGGTCGCCGAGCCGTCGTCCATCGTGACACGTCCTGTCCACCCGGCTCCCCCGGACAGGTGAAGAGCAGGCGATGGGCGTCCCGCGTCGTCCGGCGGGCGGGGACGGGCCAACGTCTCCGGGCTGCGTACCGGCCCTCGGGAGCGCGGGACTCGTGCTGCGCGTGCGGGAGCCCGGGCACCGCGTGCTCCGGACGCCGGCCCGGGACGTGCGCGCGCACGTGCACCCCCGGGTGACCCGCCCCCGACCCGCTCGGCGAGATCCTGGCCAGGGCCAGGGACCGGGTCAGACGTTGAGCACCAGGTCGATGAGTACCGGCAGCATCACCACGATGAGGAGCGCGCCGAGGACGTCGAAGGAGATGCCCGAACGGATCATCTTGGTGATCGGCACGACGCCGGAGCCGTAGACGATGGCGTTCTGCGGCGTCGAGACCGGGAGCATGAACCCGAAGGACGCCGCGAAGGTCGCCGCCAGCGCCGGCACGAACGGGTTGATCCCCGCCGCCACGGCCACCGGGATGATGATCGGCACGACTACCGCCGCCGAGGCGGTGTTGCTCGTCGTCTCCGAGATGATGATGGCCAGCAGCACCGCGAACACGGTGATCGCGAAGGTGTTGGTCAGCCCGAGCAGGCCGGCCGAGCCGTTGCCGATGGTCTCGGCCAGGCCGGTGTCGGCCAGCAGGGAACCGAAGATGATCCCCGTGCCGAACAGCAGGATCGTGCCCCAGTCGATCTTGGCGGCGTCCGACCAGTTGAGGGTGAACTCGCGGCGCTTCCAGTCCGTGGGCAGCAGGAACAGCAGCGAGGCCCCGAGGACGGCGACGATGCCCTCGTCGATGCGGTCGCTGATCGTGTCGTAGATCGCCGAGTCGGTGCCGGCGGTCAGCGCGATGACGCCGGGGAAGATCCAGAGGGCCACGGTGATGCCGAAGGCGATGAGGGTGTTGCGTTCGGCGCGCGAGATGGGGCCGAGCGCGGCGCGCTCCTGCTGCACGTACTCGTGCACGCCCTCGATCCGCTTGATCTCCGGCCGGTTGAGCAGCAGCAGGACGGCGGCCAGCGCCACGAACATCAGCGCGCAGATCGGCAGCGCCATGAGCATCCAGTCGAGGAACCCGATCCGCTCCCCCGTCGCCTCCTCGATGAGCCCACGGCCGATCAGGTTGGGCGGGGAGCCCACGGGGGTGAGCAGCCCGCCGACGCTGGCCCCGTAGGCCAGCATCAGCATGATCGCGACCCCGACCCGCAGCCGCAGCGGATCGAAGTCGGCCGCGACCAGTTCCTTGTGCTGGAGCAGTTTGGCGATCACCGACAGGATGCCGATCGCCGTGGGCAGCAGCATCGCGACCGTCGCGGTGTTGGAGACGAACGCCGAGAGGACCGCGGTGATCAGCCCGAAGGCGATGATCAGCCGCGCGGTGGAGCCACCGACCCACCGCAGCGACAGGATGAACATGGCGAACCGTCGCGCCACGCCATGCTTGAGCATCGCGGCGGCGAGGATGAAGGCGCCGATGAAGGTGAACACCGTGGTCGAGCCGAACGGGGCCAGTGCGTCGTCGGCCGGCACCACGCCGAGGACGACGATCGCGCCGACACCGATCAGGCCGCCGATCGGGATGGGCACCGGCTCGGTGATCCACAGGACGATGACGCCGAGCAGCACCGCGGCGAGCAGCTGCTGCTGGTTCTCCATGCCCAGCGGGAGGAGCGCGAAGACCGCCGTCACGACCGGGCGAGGAACAGCCCGATCGTGCGGCGTCCCTTCTCGAACTTCTCCTCCGCCGGGCTGAGCTGCTGCTCCCCCAGGCTGCGGTAGGTGGCCGACCCGCGGAACGCGGCGTCGACGTCGGTCCGCCGCCCGGACCCCTGCTGCCGTTCGGTCGCGGTCATGACACCTCCCCGAGAGACTGTGACCCCGACCATAGGCAGCAGGCGCCTAACCGGCGACCTCTCCCGGCGGCGGCGGCACCTCCAGCGCGACGAGGAAACGCGACACCATCGCGTAACCGCCCACCAGCACCGTCAGCTCCACGACCTGCCGGTCGTCCAGGTGCGCCCGGACGGCGGCGAAGACCTCCTCCGGGACGGCTACGTCCCGCGTCGAGGCGTCGGTGAACGCGAGGACGGCGGCCTGCACCGGCGTCCACACCGGCTCGGCGACGGCGCCGGGACGGCGCAGCGCCTGCAGCTGCGGCTCCGTGAGCCCGGCGCGGCGGGCGATCGGTTCGTGCGCGGTCCACTCGAAGTCGGCGTCGTTCAGCACTGCCACGCGCAGCACCACCAGCTCGCGCAGGTCCGCGGGCAGCGTCGTCCCGCCGCGCAGCGCACCGAGCAGGGCGTTCCACCCCTCGGCGACCGGCGGACTGTGCAGCAGCAGCCGGTCCAGCGTGGACAGCTCGCCACCGCGGCGGACGCGGAGCAGCTCCGCCGTGGGCCCCTCGGCGGCCGCCTCCGGGATGCGCGGGCCGTTCACCGCGCGGCGAGGACGCCGGCCGGGTAGGCGCCGTTCCCGACCAGCCGGCGCGACAGCGCGCGGCCCAGCTCGGTCACCCGGGCGGTCCCCTCCGGGCCCAGGTGCTGCCAGGGCGCCGCGGACAGCGCGTCGGTGCCGGTCTCGACCTCGGCGCGCAGCCGGTCGCCCTCGTCGGTCAGCGCGCCGTCGGCGATCAGGCCCCGCTCGGCGAGCCGGCCGCAGGCCGCGGCCCACTCCTCGTCGCTCCAGCCCCGGGTGGCCTTGGCGGCGGCCTCGGTGAAGCCGCGGCCGGTCAGCGTGTGGGTGACCAGCG
The DNA here is from genome assembly GCA_030773455.1 of Actinomycetota bacterium. GTDB lineage: Bacteria > Actinomycetota > Actinomycetes > Mycobacteriales > Geodermatophilaceae > Geodermatophilus. Next base: position 909 of record JALYNA010000387.1, on the reverse strand, counting down.
ACTCCAGGCCGGTCATCCCCGCCCGCAGCAGACAGGCGATGTGCCCGTCGCCGCGGTGTTCGCGCAGCAGCGTCGCCCCGTGCCACAGCGACAGCACCGGCTCGTCGGGCCAGGGCTGGTCGGCGTGCCCGGCGTAGAGCGGGCGCCCCTCGGGGGACAGCGCCGTGCAGGCCTCGCGCAGCAGGCCGGCCAGCTCGGCCACCTCCGGCGCGGCCGCCGCCTCGGTCCCGCCGAGCAGCCGGGTCAGCGAGGCGCGGGCGCCGTCGAGGCGGGCGGCGAGCACCTGCTCCGGGGTGGCGAGGGTCCAGGCGCGCGGCACGTGCCGGGCCACGAGGGCCGGGGCGAAGTTGGCGAACGTCGTGACGACGGTGCCCGGGCCGACGGCGCCCATCGCGGACGCGCGGCCGGCGAAGTAGCACATCCGGCCGGGACGCAGCCCGACCCCGGTGAGGTACTCGTCCTGCTCGGGCGAGAAGTAGACGTGGTTGTGCAGCGGCTCCACGGCGCGGTGCGCGCGGGCGACGTCCGGAGCGGGCTGATCAGCGCTGACCATGGGCCGGACCCTAAGAGGACCCCTCTGCCCCCCACCACTCGCACACTCACGGCGGGACCCTGCAGAGGGGCCGGGACCCGGGACGGGGCCGTCGTCCCGGTCGAGCGAGCGCAGCCACCGGCGCTGCCACGGCGTCTCCACCGCGCGCGGGGAGTACCGGTCGCGGACCCACCGGACGGCGTCGGCGGCCGGCAGCCCGTCGAGGACCGCCAGCGCGGCGAGCGCCGTGCCGGTGCGGCCGACCCCGCCCCAGGGCTGATGCATAGTCGGGGGGTAGACGTCTGACCTGCAGTTATAGGCGCGGGCACGGGTCGTGTGGTGGTCTGAGGGTGTCTGATGTCCTCGATCACCAGCGA
>JALYNA010000386.1 GCA_030773455.1 Actinomycetota bacterium | reverse complement strand
CTGTCGCCCTCGGCCTCCGCGGCACCGTCCTCGTCGACGTCGGTGCCGGTGTCACCGTCGTCGGTCGCCACGGGGATCTCGTCGCCGCCGGAGCGGCGGCGGGAACGGCTGCGCCGCGAGCGCGGTGCCGGGGTCTCCTCCTCGAGGTCCTCGGCCGGCTCGACGTCGACCTCGTCGACCGCGGGCGACTCGGCGAGCGGACGGCGGCTGCGCCGGCGAGGTGCGGCCGGGACGTCTGTCTCGGCAGGCGCGACGAAGCTCACGAACGCCGGGATGGCCGGCGCCGCGGGCGCCGGCGGCGTGTAGTCGCCGGGATCGGCCGCGCCGGCCGGCCGGGTGGCCCGCCGGCGGGGGCGGGCGATGACCGCGGTGGGCTCCGGAGAGCTGAACTGGGCGCCGAAGGGGGAGACCGGGGTCTCCTCGGGCTCGGCGGCCTGCGCCTCCTCCGCAGCGGCGTCCGCCTCGTCCTCGGCCGTGGCGTCGTCCCCGGCGGCGGCCTCCTCGCCGGCGTCGTCGTCCTCGCCGGCCTCGAGCGCCCGGATCTCGTCCTCGGCCGCGGGGCCGGTCCCCCCGCCCTGGGGCGGTGCGGCGGGGTCGGCAGCGGGATCCAGGCCCTCGCCGGCCGGAGTGGGAGTGCTGTCCTGTGTCTGGTCGGCCACGGATGGCTCGCCTCCTGTGTGGTGCTCCCGGGCGCCGATCTCAGGGACTGGCGGCCGCGCAGGAGCACGGGGTTGGGCGGCCGGGCCCCCGCGCCGGGTGCGGCGGCAGGCTCGACTCGCGAAGTCTGTGGGCCGGCTCCCGGCGAGGAGTTGCCGTGGCCGGGTGCCGGGTGGTGCGGGTCTGCGGTGGTGCTCGGGGTGCGTCACGTCTGGCAGCCGTGCCGCGCGACGGCGTGCGGGCCCGGGGGCCCACCGGTCAGACCGGCGCGGGCTCCCCCTGGCAGCGGGCGCCCGCAACGCGGTCCGGGCCGAGCGGGTCGGCCACGGTCCCGCTGTCGTCGAGCCGGCCCTGCGCCTCACGCACGGCCCGGGGGGGCGACGGCGGGCGCAGGCCGGCGACGGCAGCCAGAGCGGCCAACACGTCGTCGGGTCGAACGGCGGGCGTCACCTGCCGGACGACCACGTGCAGTATGGCACAACCCGCCTCCTCGGCCGCCGACGCGCTGGCCACGGCCGCCCGCGCATCGACGTCCCGGAGGCCGTTCTTGGTGCGCTTCGCGACGGTGACCACGTCGGCGGCGAGGAGCGCCTCGACGGCCGCCGCCAGCTCGGCCAGGGGCACGCCCGGCAGCTCCACCCGCCACGCGGCGGCGTCGATCCGGTCGGCCAGCGACCCGGTCCCCTCGGCGGCCTCCACGCACTCGAGGACGTCGATGCCAGGGGGCAGCGACGCGTCCAGCGCGGCCCGCACCTGCTCGGGGTCGGACCGCACGGCCAGGCCGATCTCTACGTACTCGGCCTCGCTGGCCGCCCCGGTGGGCGCCGCCCCCACGTAGGAGATCTTCGGGTGCGGCGAGAACCCGGCCGAGAAGGCCATGGGCACCCGCGCCCGGCGCAGCGCCCGCTCCAGCGCGCGGGCGAGGTCGCGATGGGAGGCGAAGCGCAGCGGACCGCGCTTGGCGTACCGCAGCCGCAGCTTCTGCACGGTGGGCGGCGGTGGCGGCCCCTCGGGCTGGCGGGCCACTACCGGCCGACGACCGTGAGCGGGAGCAGGCTGCGCCCGGTCGGCCCGATCTGGATTTCGGTGCCGTTGGTCGGGCAGACGCCGCAGTCGTAGCAGGGCGTCCACCGGCAGTCGGCGACCTCCTCCTCGGAGAGCGCGTCCTGCCAGTCGTCCCAGAGCCATTCCTTGTCCAGCCCCGAGTCCAGGTGGTCCCAGGGCAGGACCTCGTCCTGACCGCGCTCGCGGGTGGTGTACCAGTCCAGGTCGACGCCGAAGGGCGCGAGCTCCTGCGCCGCGGCAGCGGTCCAGCGCTCGTAGGAGAAGTGCTCGCTCCAGCCGTCGAACCTCCCGCCCTCGCGCCACACCCGCTCGATCACCCGGCCGACCCGCCGGTCACCCCGGGACAGCAGTCCCTCGATCACCCCGGGCTTGCCGTCGTGGTAGCGCAGGCCGATCGAGCGGCCGATGCGGCGGTCGGCGTTGATGGCCTGCCGCAGGAGGCGGAGCCGGGCGTCGATCGTCTCGGCGCCGGCCTGCCCCGCCCACTGGAAGGGCGTGTGCGGCTTGGGCACGAAGCCGCCGATGGAGACGGTGCAGCGGATGTCCTTGCGGCCGCTGGCCTCCCGTCCGGCGCGGATGACCTCGACGGCCAGCTCGGCGATTTCCAGCACGTCCTCGTCGGTCTCGGTCGGCAGACCGCACATGAAGTAGAGCTTCACCTGCTGCCAGCCGTTGGCGTAGGCGGTGGTGACCGTGCGCACCAGGTCGTCCTTGGACACCGTCTTGTTGATGACCCGGCGGATCCGCTCGCTGCCGCCCTCGGGGGCGAAGGTCAGACCGGAGCGGCGCCCGTTGCGGGAGAGCTCGTTGGCGAGAGTGACGTTGAAGGCGTCCACGCGGGTGCTGGGCAGGGACAGCCCGGTGTTGGTGCCCTCGTAGCGGTCGGCGAGCTCCTTGGCCAGCTGACCGATCTCGGAGTGGTCGGCGCTGGAGAGCGAGAGCAGCCCGACCTCCTCGTACCCGGTCGCGCGCAGCCCCTGGTCGACCATCGAGCCGATGCCGGTGATGGTCCGCTCGCGCACCGGGCGGGTGATCATCCCGGCCTGGCAGAACCGGCAGCCGCGGGTGCAGCCGCGGAAGATCTCGACGCTCATCCGCTCGTGCACCGTCTCGGCGAGCGGGACCAGCGGCTGCTTCGGGTACGGCCAGGCGTCGAGGTCCATGACCGTCCGCTTGTGCACGCGGAACGGCACGTCGGGGCGGTTCGGCGCGACCCGCTCGATGCGTCCGTCGGGCAGGTAGCTCACGTCGTACAACCGCGGGACGTAGACGCCGCCGGCGCGCGCGAGGCGGAGCAGCAGCTCCTCGCGGTCGACGCCGTCCTGCTTGGCCTTGCGGATCACGGCGGTCATCTCGAGGACGGCCTGCTCGCCGTCACCGAGGACGGCGGCGTCGATGAAGTCCGCGATCGGCTCGGGGTTGAAGGCCGCGTGCCCGCCGGCGAGGACGATCGGGTGGCTCTCGTCCCGGTCGCGCGCGTGCAGCGGGATGCCGGCGAGGTCCAGCGCCTCGAGCATGTTGGTGTAGCCGAGCTCGGTGGAGAAGCTGACGCCGAGCACGTCGAACGCCCGCACCGGCCGGTGGCCGTCGACGGTGAACTGCGGCACGCCGTGCTCGCGCATCTTCGCGGCGAGGTCGGGCCAGACGGCGTACGTGCGCTCGGCCAGGGTCCGCGGCTGCTCGTTGAGCACCTCGTAGAGGATCATGACGCCCTGGTTGGGCAGCCCGACCTCGTAGGCGTCGGGGTACATGAGCGCCCACCGGACGTCGCACTCGTCCCACGGCTTGACGGTCGAGTTCAGCTCACCGCCGACGTACTGGATGGGCTTCTGCACGCTCGGCAGCAGCGGCTCCAGGCGGGGGAACAGGCTCTCGACGGGCATGCGTCCAGGCTAGGTGCTGGGACGAAGCACCGGCCCCCTTCGGCCGCGCGGGCAGCCGGCAGCCGGCAGCCCTCCGCCGCGTGCCGCGTCCCTCGCGGCCTCCCTCGCGGGCTCCAGGCAGTCCGCGTACGGATTGCCGCGCGAGTCCTACGTCGACTCCCTGTGGAGGGGGGTCGCTGCCCACAGGGGTCCGGCAGGGCGTCGCCGTCTCCGGCAGCGTCGCGGCATGGCGGACCTCAGCTCCCTCGGCGCGCGGTCGCTCGGCGTGTGGACGCGGCGCGAGGCGCTGCGACTGCTGTCGGCGGGTGGCCTCGACACCCTTGTCAGAGCCGGGACGTGGCAGGTGCTCTGGCGAGGCGTCTACACCGATGGAGGGGTCGTCCCGGACGACGCTCAGCGGGCACGGGCCGCCGTCCTTGCGACCGGTGGCTCCGGGACCGCAGCCGGACGGACGGCGGCGCGCGTCTGGGGACTGCCGCTCCTCGACGACGAGCCCGTCGACGACGTCGCCGTCCCGGGACACCGTCCGTCGCAGACCTGGCG
>JALYNA010000385.1 GCA_030773455.1 Actinomycetota bacterium | reverse complement strand
GCCGGACGACGCCCTCGGCCAGCGGCTCGCGGCGCACCCGGCGGTGCCGGCCGCGGGGACGGCGGACCAGCCCGGCCTCGACCCGCCGCCACGTCTCCTCGGCGACGAAGGCCAGCCGCCGCCCGGCCAGGCTGACCTCGCGCAGCAGCGCGTCCTCGTCGGGCAGGCCCAGTGCGACGGCTACCGGGCGCTGCTCCTGCCGGACCAGCACGTCGGTCGGCCGGCCCGAGCGCCGGCGCAGCGCGTCGCGGACGTCGAGCAGGAAGGCGTAGGCCGCCTCGACCTCCGCGGGCGGCTCGTCGGCGAGCTGGGCGGCGGCGAGTGCGCGCAGCACCTGGCCCTCCCGGAGACCGCCGTAGGCCTCCTTGAGGTCGGGCTCGAGCAGGAAGGCCAGCTCGCCGACCTGCTGGCCGCGGCCCCGGCGCAGGTCGCGCAACTGGGGCAGCAGCCGGGACGCCGACTGGCGCCAGCTGCCGAGGGTGGCGGTGCGCAGCGCGGCCGCGAGGCCGGCGTCCCCGGCGACGAAGCGGACGTCGAGCAGCCCGAGCCCGGCCTTGACGTCGGTGGAGGCGACGCCGACGGTCTCCGAGACCGTTCGCACCGAGTGGTCCAGGCGCAGCCCGGCGTCCCAGATCGGGTACCAGACGGCGTCGGCGAAAGCGGCGATCTCCGGGCGCCCCTCGTGCACGAGGACGAGGTCGAGGTCCCCGTGGGGCGGGGGCTCGCGGCGGCCGAGGCTGCCGACGGCCACCAGCGCGACGCCGTCTGTGCCGCTCCGCGGCTGACCCGTTCTCATCGCGCCCACGCCGCGGCGCGACCGGGGCAGCGGCGTGCCCGCGACCGCCTCGTCCAGCAGGCCGGCGAGCCAGACGTCGAGCACCTCGCTGCGCTGCGCCCGCGGCAGTGCGGGCAGCGACCCGGTGTCCAGCACGTCTTCCCCTCGCTACTCGGGACCCTCGAACGGCGTCGGCCGGGGTGGCGGGCGCGCCCACCACCCCGGCCGACTCCGATGTCGCGTGCCCTACAGGGCGTCGGCGCCCCGCTCGCCGGTGCGGACGCGCACGATCTCGTCGATCGTCGTCACCCACACCTTCCCGTCGCCGATCTGGCCGGTGGAGGCCGCCTCGACGATCGCGTCGACGACGCGGGCGGCCTCGAACTCCCCGACGACGACCTCGATGCGGACCTTCGGCACGAAGTCCACCTGGTACTCCGCCCCGCGGTAGACCTCGGTGTGGCCCCGCTGGCGGCCGAAGCCCTGGACCTCGCTGACGGTGAGCCCGGCGATGCCGATCAGCTCGAGGGCGTTCTTGACGTCGTCGAGCTTGAACGGCTTGACGATGGCGGTGACGAGCTTCACGCCCGGCTCCTCTCGGTGGTGACGTCGACGCCCCGTGGCTCGGCGTGCGCCTGGGTGCCCAGTGTCGCGGCACCGCGCCCACCGCCGCCGCCGAGGGAGGCGAGGTCGTAGCCGGTCTCGGCGTGGACGGCGGAGTCGATGCCGGCGACCTCGTCCTCCTCGGTGACCCGGAAGCGCATGGCCTTGGCGATGGCGAACCCGATCACCAGGGTGAGCACGAAGGAGTAGACCAGCACGACGCCGGCCCCCAGCGCCTGCCGCCACAGCTGGTCGAGGCCGCCGCCGTAGAGGAGGCCGTCGATCCCGGCCGTGGCGGACGCCGAGGCGAAGAAGCCCACCGCGAGCGTGCCCCAGATGCCGCCGACGAGGTGGACGCCGACGACGTCCAGCGAGTCGTCGTAGCCCAGCCGGTACTTCAGGCCGACGGCCAGGGCGCACACGATGCCGGCGACGAGGCCGATGAGGATCGCACCGACCGGCGTCACCGAGGAGGCCGCCGGGGTGATCGCGACCAGGCCGGCGACGACGCCGGAGGCGGCGCCCAGCGAGGTGGCGTGGCCGTCGCGGAGCCTCTCGGTGAGCAGCCAGCCCAGGGTCGCCGCCCCCGTCGCCACCAGCGTGGTGACGAAGACCTCGGCGGCCTGCCCGTTGGCGGCCAGCGCGGAGCCGGCGTTGAAGCCGAACCAGCCGAACCACAGGATGCCGGCGCCGATCATGACCAGCGGCAGATTGTGAGGCCGCATCGGGTCACGGCCGAAGCCGCGCCGCTTGCCCAGCAGCAGGGCCAGGGCCAGGCCGGCCGCACCGGCGTTGATGTGCACCGCGGTGCCGCCGGCGAAGTCGATGGCCAGCAGGTCGTTGGCGATCCAGCCGCCGGTCTCGGACTCGGCGCCGTCGAAGGCGAAGACCCAGTGCGCGACCGGGAAGTAGACCAGCGTGGCCCAGACACCGGCGAAGACCATCCACGGGCCGAACCGGGCGCGGTCGGCGATGGCGCCGGAGATGAGCGCGACGGTGAGGATGGCGAACACCCCCTGGAAGGCGACGAAGGCCATCGAGGGCACCGTGAACACCAGGCTCTGGGGCTGGAAGCCGCCGTCCAGACCGCTGGTGCCCAGCAGCGGGGAGAGGCCGAGGAACTCGAACGGGTCGCCCAGCAGGCCCCCGCCGACGTCGTCGCCGAAGGCCATCGAGTAGCCGTAGAGCACCCACAGCACGCTGATCAGGGCGAGCGCGCCGAAGCTCATCATCATCATGTTGAGGACGCTCTTCGCGCGGACCATGCCGCCGTAGAAGAGCGCCAGACCGGGGGTCATGAACAGCACCAGGGCGGCACTGACCAGGACCCATGCGGTGTCGCCGGTGTCCACGGCAACCTCCTGACGGATCGGTGGCCG
>JALYNA010000384.1 GCA_030773455.1 Actinomycetota bacterium | reverse complement strand
CGTCCGGAGCGGTCAGGTCGTCGACGCACTGGAGTGCGCTCACCATGCGGCGGGGGAAACCCCAGTGCCGCAGGGCGACGGCGGTCAGCCGCAGCGCGTGGATGCCGTAGCGCCGCTCCTCCGCCAGTAGGCCGAGTTGGCCAGCTTCATGACCCGCCCGGCCAGGGCCACGTCGCCCGCGAGGATCGCAGCCAGCTCCCTAGCACTCGTGTCGTCCGCGCTCGCCAGGCCGACGAGCTGGGCCGCGATGGGCTTCTCGGCGGCCATCGTGTCGATGCTGGCCAACAGGTGCTGCACGTCCAGCGGCGTCGGGGGTGCGGTGACGGTCATCGGGCGGGCTCCTGTCGGGAGGCGAACCATGTGGTGCATCCGGGGCCACTCATCGGCAGGGCGAGTCCGAAACCCTGCAGGTGCGTCGCCCCGAGCCGGGTGAGCTCTGCGGCCTGCTCCGGTGTCTCGACGCCCTCCGCCACGGTCGACAGGCCGAGGGTCCGGGCCAGACCGATGACCGCCGCGGCGATCTCGTCGTGGCCGACGCTGAGCTCGGCGACGAAGGACCGATCCACCTTGAGGGTGTCGACCGGCAGGTGCCGGAGGTAGGCCAGCGAGGAATAGCCGGTGCCGAAGTCTCGATGGCGAGGTGGACCCCGAGGTCCCGAAGGTCCTGCAGGATGCCGCGGGCGGCCTCCGGGTCGGTCATGAGCGCGGACTCGGTGAGCTCGACGGACAGCCGGGACGGCGCCACCCCGTGCCGGTCGAGCGCGCTGCGCACCTGCGCGGGCAGGGCCGGCCCCAGCTGGAGGGCCGAGACGTTGACCTGCGCGCGCAGCGGCGCCGCGGGGCCCAGCTCCTGGGTCCACTCGGCCAGCTACCGGCACGTCTCGTCCAGGACCAGCTGGCCGAGGCCGTCGATGAGCCCGCTGTGCTCGGCCAGCGGGATGAAGTCCGCGGGGCTCACCGGCCGGCACAGCGTCGCGGCGATGCGCTCCGCGAGACCCACGGTGTCGCCCTCGGTCAGCTCCTGGCACACCACGACGAACTCGTCGCCGCCGAACCGCACGATCAGGTCACCGGGCCGCACCGTGGCGGGCAGCCGGGCGGCGAGCTCGACGAGGAGCGCGTCCCCCGCCGCGTGCCCGAGGGAGTCGTGGACCAGCTCGAAGTCGTCGACGTCGATGAACAGGCACGACAGACTGCTCGCTCCCGCCGTGAAGCGCTCGCCCGCCCAGTCGGTGAGCAGCGTGCGGTTGGGCAGCCCGGTCAGCGGATCGTTGGTGGCCTGGTGCGCCAGCCGCGCCTCGAAGGCCAGCCGCTCGGTGATGTCCTCCAGGGTGCCGACGAAGCCGGCGCCGACGCCCGGGGTGAGCAGTGGGGACAGCCGCAGCACCGCCGTGCGCACCTCCCGGCCGGCGAGCACGACCCGGCCCCGCACCTGTCCCTCGCCACCGTCGAGGACCGCGGTCACCTGGTCGATCACGGCATCGACGTCGTCGGGGTGCAGCACGTCGAGCCATCCGGTCCCGAGGAGTCGCTCGGCACGCAGCCCGGCCAGCTGGCACAGCGCCTCGTTGACGTGGGTCAGCCGCATGCCCTGCTCGGCGAGCAGCATGGGGACCGGGGACCGTTCGTTGATCGCGGCGAAGCGGCGCTCGTGCGCCTCGGCGGTGGCCCGCAGCGCCCGCTCCAGCTCGTGGCCGTGGCGATGAGCCGGACCACCCACCGCTCACCGCTGGGCTCCGGCATGGCAACCAGGACGCACTCGACCGCCGAACCGGTCCGGGCACGGACGGGGACCGTGACCTGGGCCGTGCGCTCCCGGAGCAGCAGTGCCAGGCCGCCGTCGGCCAGGCCCGGCACCAGATCGGCGAGCGGCATCCGGCGCAGGTCGGAGATCGGGTGGCTCAGCAGCCGCGCGGCGCTGTCGTTTCCCCAGCTGACGCACGGCGTCCCGCCGTCGGACTCGACCACCAGCAGCGCCGTCGCGTCGCTGACCGTGGCGCTGTAGAAGACGGACGCACTGACCTCGGCGGGCAGGCACCCGGCAGACGGAGCCGCCGTCTCGTTCACTCGCCCTCCTCCAAGTCACAGCGGGCACGCCCGGCCGCTCCGGGCGCGCCCGGCCGGACGTGCTTGACATCGATGTCGGCCGATGGGGTCACGGACTCGAGGGGCAGCGGGGCCGCCCTCCTCCCCGGGAGTGAGGAGCCGCGGAGCAAGGACGGGGTCCGCCACCGCGACACCCGGGCACCGCTAGTCGCCCTGCATCGCCAGACGCAGCTCGTCGGCCTCGGCGCGCACCTTGTCCAGCACCGGCGGGACGGCGTCCTCGCGCAGCTGCCCGCAGGTGAGGTCCTCGACCGACACCGGCACGTGGTCCTCGACCGTCAGCCGGGCGGCGACCTCCAGCGCCGCACGCAGCAGCCCGCCGTCCTCGCTGCCGAGGTCGTCAACCGCGCTGAGCGGGGAGACCATGCTCGGCGGTAAGCCCCACTGCTCGAGTTCCACCCCGGTGAGCCGGTAGGCGTGGATGCCGTAGCGGCGGACCTCGGCCGCCCGGAGCGCGGCGGCGGTCGGCTCCGCCGCCGCCAGCTCGGCGTAGCCGTCGGCGTCGGCGTGGTACAGCAGCGCGACACCGAGCGCGGCCAGCAGGCCCAGGCAGAGGGCGTCCTGCGGGCGCTCCCCGAACCGCGGGGCCAGGTTGGACGCGCCGAGCGCGACGCAGGTGCTCAGCCGCCAGAAGTCCGAGGGCAGCCGCGACTCGTCGTCCAGACCGGTCAGGGCGACGGTGGCCATGGTCCGCACGGTGGTGAAGCCGACGACGGTGACCGCGAACTGCAGCGAGGTGCCCGTCCGCGCATGCCGAAGTAGGCGGAGTTGGCCAGCTTCATCACCCGGCCGGCCAGCGCGACGTCCGAGGCGAGGGTGCGGGCGAGGGTGCGCGCGTCCGTGTCGTCGGAGTTGGCGATCGACACGATCTGCGCGGCGACCGGCTTCTGCACGGCCATCGTGTCGATGCTGGCCAGCACCGCGTCGATGTCGAAGGTCGGCGCGACGGCCAGGGTCGTGGGCACGGGCGCTCCAGGCGGGACGAGAGGGGTGACCGTCATCCGGCGTGCCTGGCGTAGAACGTGGCGGTGGCGGAGCCGGTCATCGGCTGGGCCAGGTTGAAGCCCTGGAGGTAGGCGGCCCCTGGTCGGCGAGCTGTGCGGCCTGCTCCTGGGTCTCCACGCCCTCGGCGACGGTCGTCAGGTCGAGGCTGCGGGCCGGCGCGATGACCGCCGAGGCGATCTCGGTGTGCCCGTGGGCCAACTCGGCGACGAACGAGCGGTCCACCTTGAGGCAGTCCACCGGCAGGGTGGCGCAGGTAGGCCAGGGACGAGTACCCGGTGCCGAAGTCCTCGATGGCCAGCGAGACGCCGAGGTCGCGCAGCTGGATGAGCACCTTGCGCGCCGACGACGGGTCCTTCATCAGCGCAGACTCGGTGATCTCGATCTGCAGCCAGGACGGGAGCAGCCGGTGCCGCTCGAGTGCGGCGACGACGTGACCGTGCAGGTTCTCGTCGAGCTGCAGCGCCGACACGTTGACGTTGGCCCGCTGCGGCGCGGCGTCGCCCAGCAGACGGTCCCACTCGGCCAGCTGCCGGCACGTCTCGTCGAGCACCAGCAGGCCCAGCCCGCCGATCAGCCCGCTCTCCTCGGCCAGCGTGACGAACACCGACGGGCTGATCGGGCCGCGCTGCCCGTGATTCCAGCGCGCGAGCGACTCGACGGCCACCGGGACGCCGTCGACGGTGCTGAAGATCGGCTGATACAGCAGCGTGATCTCCCGCTGCTCGATCGCCTCGCGCAGCTCGGCGACCAGCCGCAGCTTGTCCCGCGCCTCAGCCCGGGCCTGCTGGTCCAGCACGGAGATCCGGCCCTTGCCGCCGGCCTTGGCCTGGTACATGGCGATGTCGCAGTCGCGGATGAGGTCCTCGGCCGCGGCGTGCTCGGCGGTCTGCACGGTGACGCCGACGCTGGCGAGCGGGCGGACGTCGACCCCGCTCAGGCCCACCGGCTGCGCCAGCGCGGCGCCGACCCGCTCGGCGAGGGCCACCGCGTCGTCCTGGTCCACGCCCTCGCAGACCACGACGAACTCGTCACCGCCGAAGCGGGCCACCAGGTCGCCGGGGCGCACGGTGGCGCGCAGGCGGGCGGCGACCTCGATGAGCAGCTCGTCACCGGCGGCGTGGCCCAGGGAGTCGTTGACGACCTTGAAGTCGTCCAGGTCCAGGAACAGGCAGGCGAACCCGCTGGTGCCCGGGCGGAACCGCGCGCCCACGTAGTGGGCGAGCATGGTGCGGTTGGGCAGGTCCGTGAGCGGGTCGTGCTTGGCCTGGTGCTCCAGCCGGGCCTCGAAGACCAGCCGGTCGGTGATGTCCTCGATCGTGCCGACGAAGCCCGCACCTACGCCCCGGGTGAACAGTTGCGAGAAGCGGAAGACCGCCGTCCGCTCGGTGCCGTCGGTGCGCACCAGCCTGGCCTTGGTCTCCCCGTCTCCCCCGCCCAGGACGGCGACGACCTGCTCGATGACGTCGTCGAGGTCGTCGGGGTGCACCGTGGCCATCCAGCCGGTGCCGAGCAGCTGCTCGGCCTGCAATCCCACCAGGCTGCAGAAGGCGTCGTTGACGTGCGCCAGGCGCATGCCCTGCTCGGAGAGCAACGTGGGCACCGGGGAGCGCTCGGTCAGGGTGGTGAAGCGCTGCTCGTGGGCGTCGGCGGTGGCCCGCAGGGCCCGGTCGGACTCGCTGTCGGCCGCGAGCAGCCGCAGGGTCCACGTCCGCCCGCTCGGCGTGGGGGTGCAGAGCACGACCACCTCGACGAGGGCACCGCTGGCGGTGCGCACCGGCAGGTTCATACGCGCGCTGCGCTCCCGGCGCAGCAGCAGCTTGACCTCGGCGCCGCGCAGGGTCGGCACCAGGGCGGCGACCGGCAGGGACCGCAGGTCCTCCAGTGCGTAGCCGAGCAACTTCGTGGCGCCCTCGTTGCCCCAGGTGATCCGCGGGACCCCGCCCACGACCTCGGCGACCAGGAGCACGAGCGTGTCGCTGACCGCGGCACCGTAGAAGACCGACGAGACGATCTCCGGTGGCACCAGCGGCTCAGCCGTCACGGTCGTCGCGGACACGCGACCTCCTCCTGAAGTCGACGGCGACCGGCATCCGTGCCTCGCGTCCGTCCAGGAGAGGAGTACGTCACCGGAGCTCGCGCCCTCCAGTGGAGGACTGTCGCCCTCACCCGTCCGGGTGGCTGCCGTCGTCCAGGGCCATCCCGGCCGGTCGGGGTCGCGAAAGGTGCGCCTCCACCCGCCGGCAGGACGGATCGGCGCCGGAGACGGCATGATCTCCACGGCTGCGCCACCCGCGCACGCCGTCCCGGCCGCGCAGGAGGAACCGGACGTGCTCATCGGAGTGCCCAGGGAGACCCGACCCGGCGAGACGCGCGTGGCGGCGACGCCGACCACGGTGCGCCAGCTGACCGCGCTGGGCTACGACGTCCTCGTCGAGACCGGGGCCGGGGCGGCGGCCAGCCTCCCCGACGACGGCTACCGCGAGGCGGGCGCCCGGCTGGGGACGCACGCCGAGGCGTGGGCCGCCGACGTCGTCCTGCACGTGGCCAGGCCGACACCTGCGGAGGTCGGGCTGCTGCGCGACGGCGCGGTGCTGGTCAGCACGCTGGCCCCCGCGCTGGACCCCGACCTGCTGGCGGCGCTGGCCGCCCGCCCGGTCACCGCGCTGGCGATGGACGCCGTGCCGCGGATCAGCCGCGCGCAGTCGCTGGACGTGCTCAGCTCCATGGCCAACATCGCCGGCTACCGGGCGGTGATCGAGGCCGCGCACGCGTTCGGCCGGTCCTTCACCGGCCAGGTGACCGCCGCCGGCAAGGTGCCCCCGGCGACGGTTCTGGTGGTCGGGGCGGGCGTGGCCGGGCTGGCCGCCATCGGCGCGGCCAGCAGCCTCGGCGCGGTCGTGCGGGCCACCGACGTCCGCCCCGAGGTCGCCGAGCAGATCTCCTCCATGGGCGGCCAGTACGTCGGGGTGCCGGCCGACGAGGAGCAGAGCGGCGGCGGCACCGGGTACGCGAGCGTCACCTCCGCGGACTACGACCGGCGGGCCGCGGAGATGTACGCCGAACAGGCCCGCGAGGTCGACATCGTCATCACCACGGCGCTGATCCCCGGCCGGCCGGCGCCGCGGCTGATCACCGAGGAGATGGTCGCGGCGATGCGGCCGGGCAGCGTGGTCGTCGACATGGCCGCCGCGCAGGGCGGCAACGTGGCCGGCTCCGTGCCCGACGAGGTGGTGGTCACTCCGAACGGCGTGACGATCGTCGGCTACACCGACCTGCCCGGCCGGCTGCCCGGCCAGGCCTCGCAGCTGTTCGGCACCAACCTGGTCAACCTGGTCAAGCTGCTCACCCCCGGCAAGGACGGGCACCTGGTGCTGGACCTCGACGACGTCGTCCAGCGCTCGATGACGGTGGTGCGCAACGGCGAGCTGCTGTGGCCACCGCCCCCGGTGCAGGTGTCGGCGGCGCCGGCCGGAGGGGCGACGACGGCACCGGCGC
>JALYNA010000383.1 GCA_030773455.1 Actinomycetota bacterium | reverse complement strand
TCGGGCAGCCGGCCGGCCCGGCCACCCAGCGCCGCGCCGAGCGCCCCGGCCAGCGTGATGCCCAGGACGGCGGCCGGGACGGCGACCGTCGGCACTCCGCGGTCGCCGGCGAGCACCGGGAAGTACTCCTCCACCGCGTCCAGCCCGCCGACCAGCGCGACCGCGAGCACGGCGAGCCGCAGCGCGGGCACGCGGACGGCCTCGGTCACGCCGCTGCGGAGGGTGCCCAGCAGCGACCCGCCGTCCGGCTCCCGCGGCCGCTCGGGGAACCGCAGGGCCAGGGCCGCCCAGGCCGGGCAGACCGCGGCGCTGGCCCGGCCCAACAGCGGTAACCCCCGAGGGCGTACAGGGCGCCGGCCGCGGCCGCCGTCGGAACCTGGACGACCAGCTCGGCGGAGGTCATCGCGCCGTTGACCCGGAGGAAGGCCGCCTCGGCGCCGACGTCGGCCAGCCCGTCGTAGACCAGCGCCTCCACCGTGCCGAAGACCAGCGCACTGGCGACGCCCCAGACGGCGAAGCCGACCAGGAAGCCCCAGAACTGCGGCGCCACCGTCCACACCGCGAAGGCGATGGCCTCCAGGACCCCGCCCAGGACCAGCGCGCCCCGGCGGGACCAGCGGTCGGCCAGCGCCCCGGCCGGCACCTCGGTCGCCAGCGCCGTGAGCGACCAGACCGCGAACAGCAGCGAGACCTCGGCGGGTGAGAGCCCGGTGTCGAGGACGAGCAGCGCGTAGAGCGGGTAGAGCGGCACCAGCTCGGACAGCGCGGTCCAACCCACCACCAGGCGCGCGAGTGGCCGGGCGGCGGGCGGCAGGGGCGGCACGCCCGGGCGTCAACGGAACGGCATGGCGCGGACCGTAGTGCGCGTCACCCGCGACCGCAGCCGGGTCCCGGCCCTGCTCGGCTAGGCTCTCCGGCCGAGAAGGGGAGTAGCCCCCCGTCCGCTGGTCGACACGCTGGCGCCCCCGGGCGCCCGGTCAGCGGGCCCACGCTCGGCCGTGGGTGGGCGAGACCTTGGACCGCAGTCGCCCTCGCCGGCAGCTGCCGGTCGGAGGCTGCCCGCATCCGTCCGGCAGTGCCCCTGACGGAAGTGAGAACCCGTGTCCCTGACGGTCGTGCTGACGGCCTTCGTGCTCGTGCTGCCCGTCGAGCTCCCGGACAAGACGCTGTTCGCCGGCCTGGTCCTCGCCACCCGCTTCCCGCCGCTACCGGTCTTCGTCGGCGTCGGGACGGCGTTCGGCCTGCAGGTGGCGATCGCGGTGACCGCGGGCAGCCTGCTCTCCCTGCTCCCCGAGGCCCTGGTCAGCGGGGTGGTCGCCGTCCTGTTCCTGGTGGGCGCGGTCCTGCTGTGGCGCAGCGCCACCAGCGGCCCGGAGGACGCCGGGGAGGCGGCCGACACCCGGGAGCGCACCTCGTTCCTGCGGGCCGCGGCGGTCTCCTTCGGTGTCCTCTTCGCCGCCGAGTGGGGCGACCTGTTCCAGTTGGCCACCGCCGGGCTGGCCGCCCGCCTGGACGACCCGGTGTCGGTCTTCGCCGGCGCCTGGGCCGCGCTGCTCACCGTCTCGGGCCTGGCCGTCTTCCTCGGCACGAAGGTGGCCGACCGGCTGCCGGTGGCGCTGATCCGCCGGGTGGCCGCGGTTCTCTTCCTCGTCTTCGCCGTCGTCGCGGCGGTCGAGACGGTGCGCACCCTCGCCGGCTGACCGCCGCCGCCGTGTGGCGCGACGCCGGCACCGGCCGGGGTGGGAGCATGGCCGGGGATGGACACGGAGGAGCAGAGCGACCGGTCGACCTCGCCGTGCAGGTGCGGGACCTGGTCAAGCGCTATCCCGGCCGGCCGGTCAACGCCGTCGACGGGATCTCGTTCACGGTGCGGCGCGGGGAGGTCTTGGGGCTGCTGGGCCCCAACGGCGCGGGCAAGACGACGACGATCGGCGTCCTCACCACGCGGGTGCTGCCCACCTCCGGCACGGCCAGCGTCGCCGGGGTGGACGTCGCCGTCGACCCGGTCACCGCGCGCAGCCGGCTGTCGGTGGTGCCGCAGCGCTCCAACCTCGACCGGGCTCTCACCGCCCGGCAGAACCTGGTCTTCCACGCCGCCTACCACGGCGTCGGCCGGCCCGAGCGCAACCGCCGGGCCGACGCGCTCTGGACACCCCCGGCGCGCTCACCCGCTCGCTGCCGGGGCAGCGCCACGCTGGACATCGACGTGGAACGGGCGGCCGAGGACACCGACGAGGCGGTGCTGTCGGCGCTCGGCCCGCTGGTCGAGCGCGTCGAGCAGATCGCCGACGACATCCGGCTGCGCGCCCGCCTCC
>JALYNA010000382.1 GCA_030773455.1 Actinomycetota bacterium | reverse complement strand
GCCTGGTGCTCAACTGGCTCGTCGGCCCGGCGCTGATGTTCGCCCTGGCCTGGCTGCTGCTGCCCGACCTGCCCGAGTACCGCACCGGCCTGGTCATCGTCGGCCTGGCCCGCTGCATCGCCATGGTGCTGATCTGGAACGACCTGTCCTGCGGCGACCGCGAGGCCGCCGCCGTGCTGGTCGCGATCAACTCGGTTTTCCAGATCGCCGCTTTCGCTGCGCTGGGCTGGTTCTACCTGCAGGTCCTGCCCGGCTGGCTCGGCCTGCCTACGACGTCGGCGGAGTTCAGCGTCGGGGCAATCGTGCTCTCGGTGCTGGTGTTCCTCGGCATCCCGCTGGTGGCCGGCTTCCTCACCCGCACGCTGGGGGAGCGGGCGAGGGGGCGCGCCTGGTACGAGACCCGCTTCCTGCCGCGCATCGCACCGGTGGCCCTCTACGGCCTGCTGTTCACGATCGTGGTGCTCTTCGCGCTGCAGGGTGAGGCGGTCACCTCCCGGCCGGGGGACGTCGCCCGGATCGCACTGCCGCTGCTGGCCTACTTCGCCCTCATGTTCGGCAGCTCGTTCCTGCTCGGCATGCGGCTGGGCATCGGCTACGCCAAGACCTCGACGCTGGCGTTCACCGCCGCGGGCAACAACTTCGAGCTCGCCATCGCCGTCGCGATCGGGACCTTCGGCGTCACCAGCGGCCAGGCGCTCGCCGGCGTCGTCGGCCCGCTGATCGAGGTGCCGGTCCTCGTCGCGCTCGTGTACGTGGCCCTGTGGGCCGCCCGCCGGTTCTTCCCCGGCGACCCGACCGTCCCCGACGCAGTGAGGAGCTCCCGATGAGCGCGGAGAGGATCCTTCCGGGACTCCTGACCCCCGAGGCCGCGCTGCACCGGCTGGCCGACCGGCTGGCCGACCGCTTCGCCGGCGTCTTCGCCCGGGAGACGGTCGACCGCTACGTCTTCGAGTCCTACACGGCCCTCGGCCGGACCGCGACGGTGACCACCCACCTGCCCGTGCTCACCGAGCGGTTCGCCACTGAGCGACTCGCCGCCCTCGCACAAGCCAAGTGCGTCCTGGAGCGGGACGTGTGCGAGGTGCTCTTCGTGTGCGTGCACAACGCCGGCCGTTCGCAGATGGCCGCCGCCCTGCTGGCCCACCACGGCAGGGAGACGGTGCACGTCCGTTCTGCCGGCTCGATGCCGAACGCCACGGTGGACCCCGTCGTCGCCGAGGCCATGGGTGAGATGGGCATCGACCTCGCCGACGCGTTCCCCAAGCCGCTCACGGACGACATCGTGCGGGCCGCCGACGTCGTCGTCACCATGGGCTGCGGCGACGCCTGCCCCGTCTACCCGGGCAAGCGCTACCTGGACTGGCAGGTCCGAGACCCCGCCGGGCTCTCCCTCGGGGAGGTCCGGGCGATCCGGAGCGAGATCGACGCGCGCGTGCGCGCCCTGCTGGCCGAGCTGCAGCCCACGCCCTCACCGGCCTGACCACCCCCCAAGCGAGAGGCTCCCCGTGTCTGACAAGCCCAGCGTCCTGTTCGTCTGCGTGCACAACGCCGGCCGCTCCCAGATGGCCGCCGGCTGGCTGCGCTCCCTCGGCGGCGGCGCGGTCGAGGTCCGCTCGGCCGGCTCGCTGCCCGCCGACCAGGTCAACCCGGCAGCCGTCGAGGCGATGGCCGAGGTCGGCATCGACATCGCCGGCCAGCAGCCCAAGGTGCTCACCACCGAGGCCGTCGAGGCCTCCGACGTCGTGATCACCATGGGCTGCGGCGACGCCTGCCCGATCTTCCCCGGGAAGCGCTACCTCGACTGGGCGCTCGAGGACCCGGCGGGCAAGGGCGTCGAAGCCGTACGACCGCTCCGTGACGAAATCGGTTCCCGCATCCGCGGGCTGCTGGCCGAGCTGGAGGTCCCCGTCCGGAGCTGACCCCTCCGGCAGGTCGACAGGGGACCTGCGGGGGTGGGTGGGGCGGTGCTGTGGCCACCTGCACACCGTGTCCGGGCGGCAGGCGGCGCCGGGACCTGCGACCGTGGAGACGGGTGCCGAGGTCGTGTGCTCTCCCCGCCCCTCGAGCGGCCACCCCCTGCGCGGTGGCCCGTATCTCCCCCTGCGAGGTCCCGTGCGCACCTCCCCCCTGCTCCTCCGTGCCCGGACGCCGGTGCCCGTGCCGCCGCGCGCCCCGGCGGCGGCGCCGCTGCCCCGCCTGCGAGCCGCCGTCGCTGCCGTCTTCGCGCTCGACGGCACCGTCTTCGGCAGCTGGGCCGCCCGCGTGCCGGACGTCGCCGCCGCGGTGGGCGTCGGGCACAGCGCGCTGGGCGTCGCGCTGCTGTGCCTGTCCATCGGCGCGCTGGCGGCCATGCAGGTCACCGGCGCGCTGTGCGCCCGGCTCGGCGCGGGGGTGGTCAGTCGGAACTGGGTGATCTGCTGCAGCCCCGAGTAGCCCGACCCGGCGTCGTCGATGGTCAGCAGGGCTCCCCGCGCCCGCAGCCGGTCGCGCAGGTCCACCAGCGGACGGAGGTCGCCCACGGCCTGGTGCTCGGTCAGCTCCAGGACCAGCGGGGCCAGGTCGTCGAGGGCCAGCAGGGGCTCGGCCAACTCCGGCTCGGTGAGCAGGTGCGGGCTGACGTTGACGGTGAGGAAGCAGTTCGGCGGCAGCGTCGGCAGCACGGCGAGGACCTGCCGGACGACGATCGCCTCGAGCTCGGCCCCGCGGCCGACGGCGTCCGCGGCGGCGAACCACCGATCCGGCGAGGCCTCGCTGGGCCGGCCGTCCGGCGTGCGGAAGCGGGCGAGCGTCTCGTAACCCGCGATGACTCCCCGCTGCAGGTCGACGATTGGCTGGAACACCAACCGAAGCAGTGCGGGGTCGGCGAAGACCGCGGCCAGCCGGGCGTCCCACCTGGACGCCGCCACGCCGGTGCACGCAGGCACGGAGACGGGCACGACCCCTGCATCGGCAGCAGATGGCCTCAACCAAGTTCACCGCGTGCTCGAGGTCCCCGATCTCACCCCGACGGGTGAGGATCCCCGGTGAGCGCCGCGGGAGCGCACCAGGACGGCACCGAGTCCCTCCTGCGCTGCTCGGGACGCGGACACGCCGGGGAACCGAAGGGTTGCGACCCTCGGCGGGGGTACGTGGAGGTCGGTCGGCCGCGCATTCCCGCGCGGCCCCGAGAGAGGGAGATGCCGTGCCCGAGGTGCCGCAGCCGGTGACTGACAACAGCGTCAAGGTCCGCCAGCTCACCCACTACCAGTTCAGCTGGGTCGCCGGGGAGCCCGGAAAGCCCGGGACCTACACCCTGCAGCTGGTCCTCGACGAGGGCGCCTGGGAGGAGGTCCTCACCCTCGACCCCGACGACGCGGACAACCTGCAGGACCTGCTGACGAACACCGGCACGGTGCACTACGACATCGACCGGCGGGTCCTGATGTTCGGTGTCACCCCGACAGGGAGCTGACCGGCTCGACACGCGAGACGAGGCCCCGCCGACGCCC
>JALYNA010000381.1 GCA_030773455.1 Actinomycetota bacterium | reverse complement strand
GGGCGGGGCAGGCGGCGGCGCGGGTCGGCGGGCGGCTCCTCGACGGCGTCGGCCTCGGGCGTCCCGACACGATCGGCGCGCGGCACCTCCTCGGTCGCGACGGGAACGGCGGGGAGGACGGCGTCAGCGGCGGGCTCGGGGTCGGTGCGCGGTCGCTCCAGCAGCGCGGGGCCGGTCAAGCGGGTCACGGGGCACCTTCTTCGGAGCTGTTCCCGGGCGGTACTGCAGCAGCGGCCCGCCGGAGGAGCGACGACGTCCACCGGTGGATACCGGCGCCGTGATCGGACCGTAACGATCAGTCAGCTCGGCGACGGTCAGCGACACCGGTATGTCGACTCGCCTGCGCCCGGTGAGGCGGGTGGGACAGGAGTGGCGGTGCCACAGCACACATCCGCCCGCCACACCGGACGGGTGTGGCGGGCGAGGGAGGTGGGACTCAGGCGACGGCGGCCGGCGCGGATACGTCGTCGCGGGGCTGCCGGTGGCCGGCGAGGGTCCCGGCGACCTCGTCGAGCACGGCGCGGTGGAACGGCAGCGACATGTGGCCGACCCCGCGGACCAGCACGTTGCGGGCCTGCAGGTCCGGGTGGTCGCACCGGCCGGCGCTGGTCGGGACGACGACCTGGTCGAGGTTGCTGTACACCGCGGTCACCGGGGTCCGCACCCCCGGCGCGGGCTGGGCCAGCTCCCGCAGCACGGCCGAACCCGGCCGTAGCTGGCGTACCAGCGGCGTGGGCAGCAGGTGCGCCAGCAGGGACCCCTGGTGCGGCGTCCCGAGGGTCACCAGCGACTCGACGTGGCGGTCACCGCCCTGGCGCTGCACGTGGTAGCGGGCGAGCAGCCCGCCGAGGCTGTGCCCCACGACGTGCACCCGCTCGTGACCGGTCTGCTCGCAGATCCGTTGCAGGTGCTCGCCGAGGTCCGCGGCCCCGCGCCTGACGTCGGCCAGCAGCGGGCTGTAGTTCCACGAGCAGACGGACGTGAATCCGCGGCGGCGGAGGCTGCGGCGCATCACGGCGAAGACCGAATGGTTGTCGATGAGGCCGTGCACCAGGACGACGGGGACCCGGGCGGCCAGCGGGTCGGCGGCGAACAGGGCGCGCACCGCGGGCGGTTGGTCGCCCGGCCGACACCGCGGATCCGGCCGCAGCCGGTCGGCGCGGGTGCCGAGCGGGTACATCAGCATGTGGGCCCCGACGAGGGCCAGTTCGGTGATGCCGCCGGCCAGCGCAGCACGGGTCGTCAGCGAGCGCACGGGGCGCCGTGCCACTCCGGGCCCGAGGGCGTCGGTGTGCGACGCTGGGTCGGACGCCGGGACGCTGAGTGCGCGCATCGTTCCTCCCCGTCCGGGACCCTGACCGGGCTGCTCCCTGGGGGTCGGCGACCTCCCTGGAATGCCCAGTTCACCTGACGGTAAAGCGATTGTGTGGTGCACGTCACATCGACGCCGCGAGCTGTGGCCGGTTCGTGACCGAGACGAAGGGGGCACCGTGGTCGCCCGCGATGGCTCCACTCCCGACCGCTCGACCGGGTCGGGCGGGGGGACGGCGCTCCCGTCCGCCCGTCGCTCCGGTCCGCGCCGCCCGCCCGAGGCGGCGCCCGCGGTGCCGGCCCACGGGCTGGTCGTGGGCGAACCGCCGCTCGCCGCGCGGCTGGCCGGGGTACTCCTCGTCCTCTCTGGGGTGGCCGGTGCAGCCGGGGTCTTCCCGACCTACCTCGTCGTCGGCGGCACGGAGGTCTCCCAGTCCACCGGCGCGGGCAGCGCGCTCGCCGGCCTGCTGGCGCCGCTGGCCGCCGTGGCGGTCGGCGGCGGCCTCGCGGTCGGCCGGGTGCCGCGCTTCGGCCTCGCCTTCGCCGCGATCAGCGGCGCGCTGTCCTGCGGCCTGCTGCTGATCGAGCTCTACCGGGCCAGCACCTCCACCGTTCGGCCCGGCGTCGAGGTGATCGCCGGTCAGCGGGTGCTCACGAGTTCCGTCGACGTCGGACCCGGGTGGGTGCTCGGCGTCCTCGCCCTCGGGCTCACCGTCCTGGCCGGCGCGCTGGCCGCGGGAGCCTGGGGGCGCACCGTCATGGAGGACGTCGGGGCGCTCGACCCGGCCCGCCCGGCCCTGGCCGGCGTCGCGGCGCTGCTCGGGGTGGGCGCGGTGCTGTGCCTGGTGGTGCCGGCCGCCGACGTTCCCGACCGGATCGTCACCGACCCGATGACCGGCCTGCAGGTCGTCGTGGAGCAGGAGGGCCCGCAGGGGCTGCTGGAGCGGCCCGGCCTGGCGCTGCTCGGCGGCCTGCTGCTGGCCGGGGGCGTCGCCCTCTGCTCGGTGCTGGCACCGTCGCTGCGGCCGCGGCTGGCCGCGGTCGGCGCCCTGCTGGCCGTCGCCGTCGTCGTCCTCACCGCCGGGCTGGCCGGCCTGCGCGACGCGGTGGTCTCTGACGAACTGGAGTGGACCCTGCCGGGTGTCGGGTTGCTGCTCGCCGGCGTCGGCTACGCAGGGCTCACGGTGCTGGCCTGGCGGCTGCGCCGGGCCCCCGACCGGTGACCGCGCCGGACCCGGGCGGCCGGGCGGGCGTGGACCGCATCCGGGTGGTGCTCGCCACGCCGGGCGACGCCGAGGACCGCGCGACCGGCACCGTCGCCCGCGGCCTGCGCGACGCGGGGATGGAGGTCGTCCACGCCGGCCGGGCCACGCTCGAGCAGCTCGCCGACACCGTGGTCCAGGAGGACGCCGACGCCGTCGGACTCCCGGCGCTGCTCGCCGACGCGGCGGCGATCGCCCGGCTGACCGCGCTGTTGGAGGGGCGCGGCGCGGCGGACGTCGTCGTCTTCGCCTGCGGGGTGGACGCCGGCCTGCCCGGCCTGGGTCGGACCTTCCCGGCCGGCACCGCGCCGGCGGAGATCGCCGGCTGGCTGCGTGGCCGGCTCGGCGGGTGACCGGGCGGTCCGAACAGGATGCACCGCGGCGCAGGTCCCGCGCACGGGGTGTGGTGTGATGCCGCCCACCCCCCCTCAACGCCGGTGACGCGACGGGATGTGGCGGGGGCTACGGTGCATGCTCGTGGATCTCTTCGAGTACCAGGCCCGTGACCTGTTGGCCTCGCACGGTGTCCCCGTGCTCCCCGGCGGCGTCGCCGAGACCCCCGAGCAGGCCGAGGCGATCGCACGGGAGATCTCCGCTCCCGTCGTCGTGAAGGCGCAGGTGAAGACCGGTGGCCGCGGCAAGGCCGGCGGCGTCAAGCTCGCCAACGA
Source organism: Actinomycetota bacterium (assembly GCA_030773455.1). Classification (GTDB taxonomy): domain Bacteria; phylum Actinomycetota; class Actinomycetes; order Mycobacteriales; family Geodermatophilaceae; genus Geodermatophilus. The sequence goes on along the minus strand of JALYNA010000381.1, from coordinate 1,358 downwards.
CGCGGACGAGGCCCGCGCCCGGGCCCAGGACATCCTCGGCCTGGACATCAAGGGCCACATCACCCACCGTGTGATGGTGGCCCAGGCCAGCGACATCGCCGCGGAGTACTACTTCTCCTACCTGCTGGACCGCTCGAACCGCACCTTCCTGGCCATGGCATCGGTCGAGGGCGGCATGGAGATCGAGCAGCTCGCCGTCGAGCGCCCGGAGGCGCTGGCGCGGATCCCCGTGGACGCCTCGGTCGGCGTCGACACCGCCAAGGCCACGGAGATCGTCGACGCCGCCGGCTTCCCGGCCGAGGTGCGCGACCAGGTGATTGCCATCGCCGTCCAGCTGTGGGACGTCTTCGCCAAGCAGGACGCCACGCTGGTCGAGGTCAACCCGCTGGCCAAGGCGCCGGACGGCACCGTCCTCGCGCTGGACGCGAAGGTGACCCTCGACGAGAACGCCGGCTTCCGGCACCCGGACCACGAAGCGCTGGCGGACACCGCCTCGGCCGACCCGCTGGAGGCGCGGGCCAAGGAGAAGGACCTCAACTACGTCAAGCTCGACGGCGAGGTCGGCATCATCGGCAACGGTGCCGGGCTGGTCATGAGCACGCTGGACGTCGTCGCCTACGCCGGTCAGGACTTCGGCGGCGTCAAGCCGGCCAACTTCCTCGACATCGGTGGCGGCGCCTCGGCCGAGGTCATGGCCAACGGCCTGGAGATCATCCTCTCCGACCCGGCCGTCAAGAGCGTCTTCGTCAACGTCTTCGGCGGCATCACCGCCTGCGACGCCGTGGCCAACGGCATCGTCAGCGCACTGGGCATCCTCGGCGACGAGGCGACCAAGCCGCTGGTGGTCCGACTCGACGGCAACAACGTCGAGGAGGGCCGGCGCATCCTCGCCGAGGCCAACCACCCGCTGGTGACCGTGGTCGACACGATGGACGGCGCCGCACGCCGGGCCGCCGAGCTCGCCGCCTGACCGCCCCGACTCCTGACAGGACACCAACAGAGATGTCGATCTTCCTCAACGAGAACAGCAGGGTCATCGTCCAGGGCATGACCGGCTCCGAGGGGCGCAAGCACACCCAGCGCATGCTCAGCTCGGGCACCGCCATCGTCGGTGGCGTCAACCCGAGGAAGGCCGGTGAGACCGTCGACTTCGACGGCGCCAGCGTGCCCGTCTTCGGCGGGGTCGCCGAGGCCATGAAGGAGACCGGGGCCGACGTCAGCGTCATCTTCGTGCCGCCGCCGTTCGCCAAGGCCGCCGTCATCGAGGCCGTCGACGCGCAGATCGGGCTCGCCGTCGTCATCACCGAGGGCATCCCGGTGCACGACTCGACCTACGTCTGGGCCCACGCCCAGGGCGG
>JALYNA010000380.1 GCA_030773455.1 Actinomycetota bacterium | reverse complement strand
CGGCTACTGGCGGAGCTGCGCGCGCGGCTGGTCGAGGAGGTCGACTACGTCCGCGAGGCCGGGGCCCAGACGGCGTTCGCCGACGCCTACCGCGACGACCGGGACATCGCCGTCCCCGACGTGCTGGTCGTCGAAGGCCAGGTCCTGGTGACCCGCTGGGTCGGCGGAACGCCCCTGTCCCGGGTCATCGCCGACGGCACCTCGGACGACCGGGACCGCGCCGGTCTGCTGCTGGTGCGCCTGCTCGCCTCCACTCCCGTGCGCGCCCGGCGGGTGCACGGCGACCCGCACCCCGGCAACTTCCGGCTGCTGCCCGACGGCCGGCTCGGCGTCCTCGACTTCGGGGGGACCGAGGCTCTGCCGCACGGCTGGCCGGCCCGGCTCGGCCCGCTGCTCGCCGCCGGCCGGGACGGCGACGGAGTAGAGCTGCACCGCATCACCGCCTCGGCGGGCCTGCTGTCACCGACCGAGGTGACCGACAAGGCCCTGCTCGCGCTGCTCGACCCCTACCTGCAGCCGCTGCGCAGCCCCACCTACCGGTTCACCCGGGCCTGGGTGCAGGAGCAGACCCGGCTCGCCTCCGACCCGTTCAGCGCCGCCGCCCGGACCCAGCGCCGGCTCACCGTCCCGCCGCGCCACCTGCTGCTCCAGCGGGTGGCCGCCGGGCTGGTCGGCGTCCTCTGCTCCCTGGGCGCCACCGTGGCCGTCGACGCCGAGCTCCGCCGGTGGCTGCCCGGCTACGACGCCCCTGAGGCGCCGGGGCCTGAGCGCCGGCACGGCCGCCAACGACTCGTGCTCTGCCCACCGTGGTGAACAGAGCACGAGTCACTTCAGGTGGGACGCCGGGCGTCCGGGCCGTCAGACGCCGGCGGGCACGCGGTCGGCCGGGCGCCGGCGGGCGCCGAGCACGCTGCGGGCCAGCCGCATCGGGCCGGTGTCCCATGGCCGCAGCGCGTCCGGACCAGCGGCCTCGGCCGGGGCCGCGGCAGCCTGCTCGGCAGCGCGGACAGCTGCGGCCCGGGCAGCCGCCTCGGCCGCCTCGGCCGCCTGCCGCCGAGAGAGGATGGCCTCCTTCTGCCGGTCGATCCGCTCCCGCTCGGCCATCACCAGCAGCTCCTCGCGGGCCGCCGCGACGGTCAGCCGCGACTCCTTCTGCAGCTCCTCAATCTCCACGTCACCGGAGTCCCGCAGCGCGGCGAGCTTGTCGTAGGCCGACGGCGGGCCGAAGTTGAGCAGCAGCTTCATCAGCACCGGCAGGATCTCGATGCTCATGAACAGCAGCGTGAGCATCAGCTGCGCGGCGGCCAGCGTCGTGTTGCGGTCGCCGAGGCGGTCCAGCGCCTCCAGCCGCATGAGGATGCCGTCGGAGTCCTCGCTGGTCGCGTCGAACGCCGTCTGCAGCCGGGTCTGCTGCTCGGTCAGCCGGGCCAGCTCGGCCCGGTCGGTCTCCAGCGCGGACGACGCCAGCTGCGCGCTGCGCCCCTCCGCCGCGGAAGCCGCCGCCGCCGCGGCGTCCAGCTCGCCGCGCGCGGAGTCCGAAGCGGCGGCAGAGGCGTCCGCCGCCGCCCGCGCCTGCACGTACGCCTGACCCGAGCCGGCGTCGCCGGTGCCGCAGGTGCCGTCCAGCTCGCACTGCGCCTTGGCCTCGAGCTCCCGCTGCGTGGCCAGCGCCTCGTCGTAGGCGGCCTGCGCCGCGGTCACGTCGGCCTGCACGACCGCCAGCTGCGGGTCGGCGACGCCCCCGCTGGCCACGATCGACTCCTGCAGCGCCACCTGCTCGCGCAGCTCCGGCAGCCCGGCGAACCGCGCGTCGGTCTCCAGCGACTCCCGGTAGGCGTCGGCGGCCTCGGCCTGCATCGCCTTGACCTCGGTGTCGATCTCGGAGGAGAACACCTGCAGCGTCAGCGGCGTCGCGACGACCGCGCCCAGGATCAGCGCCAGCCCCACCCGGGGGACGGCGAGCACCACGTTGCGCTTGAGCGAGCCGTCGTGCGCCATCCCGACCAGCAGCATCCGGTCGAGGTTCACCACGACCGCGCCCCAGCCCAGGCCGACGACCAGCGCCAGCGGCCACCACACGCCCAGCGCCATCGCCACGGCGTACGCCATGGAGACGACGGCGAGGCCACCGGTGCTCAGCAGGACGCCGCCCAGTGCCACGAACCGCGGCCGCGCCCCGGGCGCCGCCTCCAGCACGTCCGGACGCGCACCGCCCAGCAGCGCCAGGCCATCGCCGATCCGTTTCTGCACAGCCGCCATATCGATCCACTCCCCGACGACGGGGGTAGAGATCAGTCCGTCGTCTCTCCTTGGCTATCGGCAGGCGAGCGGTCCGACGGCACGGTGCGCCAGGTCACCTTTCCGAGTTGCCGCACCGTCGGGCCCGGCGGACGCTCGGCGTTCCGTCGACCCCGGAGCCGTCATGCGTCACCTCCGCCGCGCCGCCGCGGTCCTCGCCGTCCTCCTGGGCACCGCCGCGTGCACCGGGGACGGCGAGCACCACGTTGCGCTTGAGCGAGCCGTCGTGCGCCA
>JALYNA010000379.1 GCA_030773455.1 Actinomycetota bacterium | reverse complement strand
GGGCCGGTCTCGCACTGCACCTGGATGCGGTCCTCGACCTGCCCAGCGTCGGCGTGACCGACTGCCCCTCCTCGCCGACGGCACCCCTCTGTGGCTCGGGAGGCCCGCTCCCGGGCTCCCGGGGCTGAACGGCACCTGGCGGCGATGCGAGAGCCGTGTGCGCACGCGGCGCACGCCCCTCGACCACCGAAGCGAACCCCCAGGCTCTCGCCGTGGGGGTCCGTCCGTCGAGGGCCCCCCGGGCCGGGTCCCGGGTCAGCCGCCTCCGACCACCTCGTCCCGGGTGGCCTCGCCCGTGCTGCGGTCGTCGATCTCCTCCCCCGCCGTCTCCGGATCGACGCCGAGGGCCTGCCGGCCGGCCTCACCGCCGGTCGAGAGGTCACCCACCGAGGTGTCGGAGCGGTCCATCTCGTCGAGGGGCGCGGTCCGCCGGATTCCTGCCCGGCCGGAACGTTCTCGGTCATCAGCTCTCCCGTACAGCCCTGCAGCCGCACAGCCCTGCAGCCGCGGACCTCGCCCATCCCCTAGCGCCCGTGGCCACCTGCAGAGAGCCTGTGCTCGGCTCGTCCCCCTGTACCCGGCGGACGCGGGACGCCAACCGCGGTGACACGACCCCGGCCGATGCCGTCACCGGGCGGCATCTCGGGAGGATCTGCATCACCGCCGCCCCGGACGCAGCCAGAGCCGGCTGGGACGAACGTCTCCGCAACACGTCCCGACGCCGCCCCGAACGGCACGGGCAGCGGCCGAGGACGGCGATCGGCGAGTCGGGCTGCGCGGTGACGCCACGCAGCTACTGAGTGCTGTGCGGGGTGCGGGGTGCGGGGTGCGGACCGGGCCGGCCGGGTAAGAGCGCCTTCGTGGGCGGTGTCTTCCGGGAGGACAGCATCCGGCTGTCGGACGGTCGGCGGATGTCGTACGCCGAGTTCGGCGACCCGGAGGGTGTGCCGGTCGTCAACTGTCACGGCGCGCCGAGCAGCCGGCGGGAACGCTACTTTCCGGATGGAGCCGACCTCCATCGCCTCGGCGTGCGGCTGATCGGCATCGATCGCCCGGGCTTCGGCCGCTCCGATCCGGCGCCCGGGCGGCGGATCGTGGACTGGCCGGCGGACGCCGGGCAGCTCCTGGACGCACTCGGCGTTGGCCAGGTCCACGTGCTGGCACTCTCCGCCGGTGTGCCGTACGCGTTCGCACTGGCCCGTGCCCTGCCGGACCGGGTCCGGCGCATCGCTGCGGTCGGTCCCAGTGCCCCGCCGGATGTCCCGTGGCCCTGGCCGCCGGTACCTCCTGGGCTCCGCTCGCTCGTGCTCCGTCCGGGCCCGATCTCGACCGCGGTGGCCCTGCCCCTCATGCGCCCGGCCGCCCTGCACCCTCCGCTCTTCTCCTCGTACCTTCGCGCGCGTCTCGGTCCGCGGATCGGCGACTGCTCGGCCGGCCCGAGATCCGGCGGACGCTCGACGATGCCTTCGCCGAAGGCCTCCGCCAAGGGTGGCGGGCAGGTGCCTACGACCGCGCGCTGCTCCGGCGGCCGTGGGGGTTCCCCGTCACCCGGGTGCCGCGGCCGGTCCAGCTCTGGCACGGCCGCGCCGACTGGCAGGCGCCGCTGGCCGGAGCGAGGCTGCTGGCTGCCGTGCTGCCGGAGGCGTCCCTGCGGGTGCTGCCCGGAGCGGGCCACTTCCTGGGATTCACCTACGGCTCGCAGATCCTGACCGAACTCACCGCCCCCTAGCACCGCACCGTCCCGCCGGGATGCCTGGTGCTCCACGGCCTGGACAAAACAACCCGGCCCACGGGTGGTTCCGGTTCCTGAGCGGACGGACGGCCCGGACCGTCCTCACAGGCAGGGACGGGGCGCCGCCGGTGTCGTCCTGAGCAACGGGGTCCGCGCCGCAGTTCCGCCCACCTCACCGCTGCGCAGGCCGCGGGGCATGTCGACGCGCACCGCCGACGCAGACGTCGCCGAGCCGGCCGTGCCCCTCACCGGCATGCGTGTGTCGGGCCCGGCCGGCCGCCCATGCGTCACGTCCGCCGTATCACCGGCGGCTGACCGGTGCTGCCCCGGTTGAGGCCAACGAGGCCACGCGTGCGCGGCTCACCCCCGTAGGCGGCGTGCATGCGCGGACCCGCCGCCCGGACCCCGCCGTCGACGGTGATGTCCTCGCCGGTGATGAACCGCGCTGCGTCACCGGCGAGGAATGCGATGACCTCGGCGACCTCCTCCGGGCGCCCCAGGTCCGGCCAGGGCTGAACCTCCTGCATCACCGCCCGGGTCGTTTCCCGGTCGGGGCCGACCAGCGGCGTGACGATGAGACCAGGGCAGACCGTGTTCACCCTGATCCGGTCCTCGGCGAGCTCAGCCGCAGCGATCCGGCCGAGGTTGAGCACGGCGGCCTTCGCCGCGGAGTACGCCTGGGGACCAGCTCCCCCGCTGAACGCCGCCACGGACGACGTGTTGACGATCGACCCTCCCCGTCCGGCGGCCCGCATCGCCCGGGCACCGTACTTGATGCCGAGGAACACGCTGCGCACGAGGACGGCGAACGTGTAGTCCCAGTCTTGGACGTCGATGTCGGTGAGGGCGCCGAACGCGCCGCCGACCCCGGCGTTGTTCACCACGCAGTCGAGGCGACCGAACTCGGCCACGCACGTCGTCACGGCACCGGCGACATCGGCCTCCTCCGACACGTCGGCAGGGGTGAACCTCACTCGCGGGCCCAGCTCGGCCGCCGCTCGCTCACCGTTCTCGACGTTGAGGTCGGCCAGGACCACGTGCCAGCCCTCAGCAACCAGGCGCGCCACCGTCGCGCGACCGATCCCGCTGGCTCCGCCGGTCACCAGCGCAGCCCGCGTCGTCGCTCCGCTGCCGGGGTCATCCATCGCGCTTCTGCTCTTCGGCACGGCCGATGCGCACGGGACCCTCCTGTACCTCACACGCGAGTCGCTGCGCGAGGACCGTAGTCCCAAGGGGACTGCCCCGGTCCGGTCGACTCGTCGGACGGGGCAGGCCGCGGCGAAGCCGAGCCGCCCCCAACGCCTCCGTCAACCACCCGCCGGGACGTCAGACCGACGTCGGGACCCGGTCGGAGGTCCGGCGCGTGACCGTCCGGACGGTCCGCACGGCGGCGTCGCGGGCGAAGCCGAGGATCGGGCCCGTGTCCCACGGCCTCGGCGACCTTCCGCGCTTCGGCCGCTTCCCGCGCCTCGGCCGCCCGCTGTGCCTCGGCCGCCTCCTGCCGAGCGAGGATCACCTGCTTCTGGCGCTCCACCCGCCGCGCCTCGGCCGCCTCGGCCGCCTCGGCCGCCCGCCGCGCCTCGGCCGCCTCCTGCCGGGCGAGGATCACCTGCTTCTGGCGCTCCACCCGCCGCGCCTGGGCCGCCTCGGCCGCCTCGCGCTCCTGGGCCGCCTTCACCGCCTCGGCCGCGTGCTGCCGAGCGAGGACGACCTGCCTCTGGCTCTCCACCCGTTCGGTCTCGGCCATGAGGAGCAGCTCCCCCTGCGCCTCCTGGACCCCCCGCCGTACCTTCTGCTCCAGCTGCATGGCCTCGAGGTCGTCTCGGTCGCGCAGGGCCGTGACCCGGTCGTAGGCGCTCGGAGGGCCGAAGTTGAGCAGGACCTTCATCAGCACCGGCAGCAGCTCGATGCAGATGAACAGCAACGAGAGCATCAGGTGCGCCATCCCGAGGGTGGCGTTGCGGTCACTCAGCCGGCTCAGGGCCTCCAGCCGGATCAGGATGCCGTCGGCGTCCTCGTTCGTGGCCTCGAAGGCGGCCTGCAGGCGGTTCTGCTCCGCAGTGAGGCCGGCGAGCGTGGCCTCGTCGACAGCGAGGTCGGCCTGCGCCTGCGAGGCGCTGCGAGCCTCGGCGCCCCGGGCGGCAGTGACCGCCCCGTCGAGACGGGCCTTCGCAGCGGCCACGACCGCGGCCTGAGCCTCGGCCGCAGCCTTCGCACTCTGGTAGGCCCCGCCGACCCCGGCGACCCCTGTGCCGCACGTGCCGTTCAGCTCGCACTGCGCCTGCCCGGCCAGCTGCCGGTAGGTGCTGACCGCCTCGTCGTATGCGGTCTGCTCGGTCGTCACGCGGTGGTTCACCGACTCCAACGCCGGATCCGTGTGTCCGCCGCTGGCCACGACCGCCTGGTTTGCGGCGATCCGGTCCCGCAGTACCGGGAGCTGCCGGAACCGGGCGTCGGAATCGAGGCTGCTCTTGTAGGCATCCGCCGCCTCGGCTTGGATCGACACGACCTCCGTGTCGATCTCGGGGCCGAACACCTGCAGGGTCAGCGGCGTCGCGATGACGGCGCCCAGCACCAGCGCGAGCCCGATCCGTGGCACTGCCAGGGCGACGTTCCGCCGGACCGACGAGTCGTGCGCCATCCCCACCAGCAGCATTCGGTCGAGGTTGACGATCACGGCGCCCCAGCCCAGCCCGACGAGCAACGCCACCGGCCACCAGGCGCCCAGCGCCATGTGCACCGCGAACGACGCCGACAGGACGGCGAGGGCGCCGGTGCTGAGCAGGACGCCACCCAGCGCGACGAACCGGGCACGAGTGCGGGGCGCCGCCTCGAGGACGTCGGGGCAGGCGCCGGCGAGCACGGCCAGCCCGTCGCCGATCCGCCGAACTGGAACAGTCATCGCTGCGCTTCCTCCGGGCGACGGAGGTCGAGGGTCGGCCGTCGCCTCCCCTGCCTTATCGGCGGGCAGTGCGCGGTAGGTGATCGCGCCGTGGCGAGCCGGTTGACAGGCACGCGGGAATCTGCCGCACGGAACCCTTGCGCTGGGCACCCCTCGGCGGCCGAGACGCTCAACACCTACCGGGGGCTGACTACTCGGACCTGTACGAGGGGGCGACCGGGCCGGGAGGCGGGTGCGGATGTAGCGTGTCGCCCCTCGGACACAGCCTCACCCCAATGTTCTTGCAGATCAGAAGCCCCGGTGTCTTGTTGTCGAGGCCTCCGAGGCCCTCGTAATACCCGCGTGATGCTTCGCGCCTCGGATCAGCCCTTGAGCAGCGCGGCGAAGCGGTCGGCGCCTGGGCGCCCATGCCGGGCTGTACGTGCTGGTAGAGGGTGAGCGTGATCGTGGCGCTCGCGTGGCCGGAGCGCTCCGAGCGACCTTGACCGGCGCTGCCGTCAGCGAGCGGCAGGGTGGCGTGGGTGTAGCGGAGATCTTGCAGCCGGACTGCTCCTCCCCAGCGCCTTGCCGGGCCGTCCCCATCGCTGTGCCCTCGGCGGCGACGTGACCAGCGGCCAGCCTGGTAAGGCGCGGACTCGCCGAAGCCTTTCACCGGCAGCCCAGCC
>JALYNA010000378.1 GCA_030773455.1 Actinomycetota bacterium | reverse complement strand
CGACGCCGTCGTGGTCGCCGGCAAGGGGCACGAGACCGGACAGGAGATCGCCGGAGTGGTGCACCCGTTCGACGACCGAGACGTGCTCCGCAGCCTGCTACAGCAGGCGCCGGCCTGATCCGGCCGCTGGCTCGCCCGAGGTCGCTACCTGGATCGGCGCCGCACGCCGTGCACGGGCTGTGGGCTGTGGGCTGTGGGCTGTGGGCTGTGGAGGACTGTCGGAGCCTGTCGCGGCGCTCAAGAGGGACCTGCGCAACGCCGGGAGCGCGGGAGCGAACCGGCCAGTCAGGTCCGCCTCAGCGGCCGGAGACAGGGTCAACAGTCCTCCCAGAATCAGGCCGCGCAGCGCGGGTGGGGCGGAGCCGGCCGCCGGAGCGGGAGGCCCTCGCCGCGCCGCTGCGCCTCAGCGACGAGTATCAGGGCCATGCAGGACGCTCAGGTGTCCAGCCGGTCCAGCACGGCGGCGGTGACCGCTCCGTAGGCCAGATGGGGCACTACGTCGGCGATCCAGGACGACGCCGGCCATGTCCCGCGGGTCGGTGACCCCCAGCACGGTCATCGGTCCGTTCGTCCCGTCGAGTGCACCGACCGTGGCGGCTGTCGTCGCGGCCCCGCGCCGCGGCCCGGCAGGCCCCGAGCAGCGTTCCGATCCCCAGTCCGGTTAGCGGGCCCAGCCCCGCGACCCGGTGCCTCTGGACCTCGTCGCTGCCGGGGACCGGCACGTGCAGCGTCTCGGACAGCCGGTCCACCGTGTCCTCAGGCGTGCTGCTCGCCGGGCGTCCCCGCACCGCCATGTCCAGGTAGTTCAGCGCGGTCGTGCCGGCGGCACCCGGCGCGCTACCCAGCAGCGCCGAGCGCAGGAGCCTGTTCACGACGTCGTCTCCTGGCGGCGTGTCAGCGCGCAGCCCACGTGCTGCCGCGACCGCTCCCGCCCTGCGCCCACCGCTGCCCGGGACGGGATGAGCCCAACCGCGCGAGAAGCGCGCCCGGTCCTGTGCAGCCGGGAACAACGAGCACCGCCGCGACCTGTGCCAGGGGCTGCGCGCCGCGGGGTCGCGGTGACCCTCGCTCAGCCGACGCCTGCGCCTTCGGCGCCCTGGTCTCCGGCCGCAGGCGCCTGGAGACCGTCGAGACGGGCGAGGTGCCCGTCGATCTCGGCGCGGCTGAGCAGCGACGCGGTGAAACTGTTGCGGACCAACGCGACGACCGCCGCGCGGTCGAGGGCGAAGGCCTGCGCGACCGCCACGTAGTTGTCCTCGACGTAGCCGCCGAAGTACGCCGGGTCGTCGGAGTTGATGGTGACCAGCACGCCGGCGTCCAGGAGCGCCGGCAGCGCATGCGCACCCAGGTCGGGCACCACCCCCAGGGCGACGTTGGACAGCGGGCACACGTCCAACGGCACCTGGTCGGTGGCGAGCCGCTCCAGCAGGCGGGGGTCCTCGAGCGCCCGGACGCCGTGGTCGACACGGTCGACCCGCAACACGTCCAGCGCCTGCCACACGTACGCCGGCGGCCCCTCCTCCCCGGCGTGGGCGACCGCCGAGAGCCCCTCGGCCCGCGCGGCGGCGTAGACCTCGGCGAACGCTGCGGGCGGGTGGCCGGCCTCGGCCGAGTCCAGGCCTATGGCGGCGAACCGGTCGAGCCAGGGCCGCGCCTGGTCGAACGTGTGCATGGCCTCGTCGGCGCCCCGGTCGCGCAGGAAGCTGAGGATCAGCCGTGACGTGACCGCGTGCTCGCGACGCGCCTGCTCCAGCGCGGCGCACAGCCCCTCCACCACGGCGGCCAGCGGGACGCCGCGCCCGGTGTGCAGCTGCGGGTCGACCATCACCTCGGCGTGCACCACCCCCTGCCGGCGGGCGCGGTCCAGGTACGCCCTTGTCAGGTCGTAGAAGTCCTGCTCGGTGCGCAGCACCTGCGCTCCGCCCTCGTACAGGTCGAGGAACGACTGCAGATCGGCAAACCGGTACGCCCGACGCAGCTCGTCCACCGAGTCGTACGGCAGCC
>JALYNA010000377.1 GCA_030773455.1 Actinomycetota bacterium | reverse complement strand
TGCCCGCCGAGGAGATCGTCGCCGACTACGCCCTGACCGCCGAGGTCATCGACGACATCGTGGCCAAGCTGGCCGCCTCACCGACCTACGCCGAGGACATGGTGCGTCGCGACGTCGCCAGCCACACGCCGCGCGCAGAGACCATGCGCCGGGTGCTGGAGCTGCTCGACGAGCGCCACGGCGGGGTGCCGGGCTGGCTCACCGAGCACGGCTTCGGCCCCGACGAGCAGGCGGCGCTGCGCGCCCGGCTGCGCGACTGAGCTCGCGGGCGCCGGCCGGCGGGGCCCACGCGGGCGCGGAGGGGCGCCGACCGCTCGTCGCCGATGCGGGTCAGGCAGGCTCGGGCACACCGTCGGTGTCGCCGCCGGCGATCGTCCGGCGTTGCCTCGATCGGCGCAGGCGGAAGAGGCTCCGGTGCGTCGGGGAGCAGCTCGGCCCGGATCGATGATCGGGTCAGGTTCCGGGAGTGGCGCGACCATGTGCTGAGTCAACCAGCGCGTCGTTCCTGGTGGCGATCGGCACCCGGAACAGAGACGCTCGCCGGTCCGGGCTGGGGCACGATCCCAGCAGCTCGCGGCATCGCGGCACGAGGAGCTGACGAGCGCAGTGACTCAGCAGAGATCGACAGGGGTCAGCGCATGACCGTGGAAGCCGTCGGGGCATTCGCACTCGTGGCCGCACTGGTGACCATCACCCCCGGGGTCGACACCATGCTGGTGCTCTCCACCGCCATTCGGCACGGGGCCGGCCGTGGCCTGCACACCGCTGCCGGGACCATCAGCGGCCTGTACTGCTGGGGCCTCGCGGCGGCCACCGGCACCAGCGCGGTCGTCACTGCCAGCACCGGCGCGTACACCGCGCTGCGCCTGGCCGGAGCGGCCTACCTGGTCTGGCTCGGCCTGAAGGCGCTGCGCTCCCTGCTCCGGCCGAGGCCCGCCGATCCGGCTCGGGAACCGACAGTGGACAGCTCGCTGCTGACGCGACGGCGTGCCTACGCCCGAGGCCTGTTCACCAATCTGCTCAACCCCAAGATCGGCGTCTTTTACCTCAGCCTCTTTCCGCAGTTCATCCCGCCTGACGCCACCGCGCTCCCTGCGGGACTGCTGCTGGCCTCCGTCCACGCCGTCGAGGGGCTCGTCTTCCTCGGCCTGGTCTCCCTCCTGGCGCACCGCGCCGGGACGTGGCTGCGCCGGCCACGGGTGTCCCGGGGGCTGGACGGCGTGTGCGCAGCCGTCTTCCTCGGTTTCGGAGCCCGGCTCGCCCTGACCCGGTGAACGTGGGCGCCTCCGCCGAGGAGGTCGCGCGCCGGGCGCCGCCTCAGGCGCTCGAGGCCTCCTGCCCGTCCCGGCCTGCGCGCTTGTGCCGGTACATGTCCGCGTCGGCGGCGCGCAGCAGCGCGTCGGCGCTGCCGGGCCCACCTCCGCCGTGGACGGCGACGCCCACGCTGGCGCCGACGGCCACGCCGGTGCCCTCCAGCCGGAAGGTCTGGTCGAAGCAGCCCAGCACCCGGGCGGCCACGCGGTCGGCGTCCCCCGGCCGGGCGAGGGTCGGCAGCAGGACGGCGAACTCGTCGCCGCTGAGCCGGCTGACCAGGTCACCGGGGCGGATCGCCGCCCGCAGCCGCGCGGCCACCTGGCGCAGCAGCTCGTCCCCGGCCGCGTGGCCCAGCGAGTCGTTGACCGTCTTGAAGCGGTCGAGGTCGCAGAACAGCACCCCGACGTGCTGCTCGGGGCCGGTGGTGGCCAGCACCTCGCCGAGCCGGTCGAGGAACAGTGCCCGGTTCGCCAGCCCGGTGAGTGCGTCGTGCGTGGCCTGGTGCCGCACCGTCTCGAGCAGCCGGGCCCGCTGCAGCGCGGTCGCGGCCTGGTCGCCGGCACCGCGCAGCCGGTGCAGCACGTCGCCGGCCAGGACGGCGGGCGCCCGACCGGCCGGCCAGCTGGCGGTGGCCACGCCGAGGAAGGTGCGCCCGGCCAGGACGGGGACGGCGACGACGTCGGTGAGCTGCAGTGCCTCGAGGAGTTTCCGCAGCAGCGGGCTGTTCGACTCCGGCCGCAGGAACCGCGGCTCCCGATCGGTCAGCATCCCGACCAGCCCGGGCACCTCCTCGGCGTGCAGCGCCGTCGCGTGCATGATGCGCCGGTTCTCCTCGGTCGGGTCCACCGAGGCGGCCGTGTGCAGAGCGCCCTCGGCCGGGTCCCAGAGCATGACCGCGGCGCTGTCGCAGCCGACGACCCGCGGCAGCGCCTCGGCGACCACCGCGCACACGTCTCCGGCGTCGGTGGCGCCGGCCAGCTCGTGCGCCAGGGTCAGCAGCGTGCCGGCGCGGTCGGCCTCCTGCCGGGAACTCTCCAGCGCCATGAGCAGGTCCAGCGCCGCCGCTGCGTAGCCGGCGTAGGCGTTCAGCATCTCCCGCTCGTGCCCGAGCCCGCCGTCACCGGGGGGTAGACCGCGGCGAGCCGGCCGTGCACCCGGCGGGCCGAGGCGACGTCGACCGCGACGACGTTCGACCCCGGGTCGGCGCCGGCCAGGAGCGTAGTGGCGAGGGAGTCGACCTGTGGCTGTGGGAGCCCGGCGCTGTGCACGAGCGCCGGACCGCCCGCGGGGTCGGACACGGCCAGCAGCCAGCCCGGGGCGAGCACCGCCTCGGCGGCCTTCTCGACGATCCGCTGCAGGACCGTCTCGACGTCCTCGCTGGCGACCAGGTCGGCGGCGGCCGACTGCAGGTTGCGCAGCTGCTGGCGCAGGGCGAGCAGCTCGGGAGCGTCGTCGCTCCGGCGGCGCCCGCCGATGCGGCGGCGGCGTTCCCACCTCAGGTGGTACGTGCAGACCGGGTGTCCGTCGGACGCGCACTGGGTGTGCAGGAGGTCGGCCGGGGGGAGTCCGAAGATGGTGGGCACCATGCCGATCAGGCCCTGGGCGTACTCGCAGTCAGGCGGGAGTGCCGGTAGCCCTCGTGCAGTCGGTAGCTGAGCGTTGCCGAGGTGGCGCCGGAGTCGAGGACCCGCATCGTCGAGGTCGTGGAGAACTTGGCGACGGCGCGGGGGAGCTGGCGGTACACCTGGCGGGGCGAGCCCATCGCGCGGACGAGGAGCACGATGGCGGGGGTCAGGCCGAGACTCAGGGCCTCCCGGCCGACGCGGAACATGGTGTCCGGGTCGCCGAGCACCTCGGTGGCGGCGGCGAACAGCCGGATGCGGGTGTCGTAGCTGGTCCACTGGGACGACATCGCCAGCTGGGCGGCACTGTGCGGGACACCGGCCCGGCGCAGCACCTCCGCGACCGCGTCGTCCCCGGCCTGCCGGCGCATGTAGCTGAGCAGCAGGCCCGTGGTGGCGCCGGACGTCTCGCACGCCTCGGCCACCGCGGATCCGCTCACCACTGGGCATCCCATCTGCTCACGCCCGCGCTATCGGCAGGACCGTGCGACGGGTTGAACTGTTAGAACGCGTCTCACAACTGGGTTACTGAGCCAGGCGCCTGGACATGGTCATGATCATTGCGATGTGGACCATGGCTTCGGAGTGCTCCGGCAGGGTCTCGTAGTCGCGGACGCAGCGGCGGTGCTT
>JALYNA010000376.1 GCA_030773455.1 Actinomycetota bacterium | reverse complement strand
ATTCGAATCCGGGCGAGAACCAAGAGCTGACACTCTTGATGTCCATCAACCCAAAGAAACCCACAAAAGGGGTTGTTACTTGGCACTGACTTTCGGCACGCTGTTGAGTTCTCAAGGAGCGGACGCGCAGCGACTCTACCCTCTCGGGCTTCGTCTCTGGCAGCTTGTCCCACTGTACGCCGTCTGCGGAGCCCGCACCCGAGGGGTGCTCTCCGCGGCCCTCCCGGGCCCGTCCGCACAGAGAGAACCATACACGAGTTCCGGCGCCGGTGCGCAAGCCGAGGGAAGGCGTCGCCCGTCACACCCCCGTGGGCGCCCTCAGAGACCGAGGAACGTCTCGATCCCCACGGTCAGGCCGGGTCGGCGGCCGATCTCGCGGATGGCGAGGAGGACGCCGGGCATGAAGGACGCCCGGTCGTAGGAGTCGTGCCGCAGGGTCAGGGTCTCCCCGGCCGCGCCCATGAGCACCTCCTGGTGCGCGACCAGGCCGGTGAGCCGGACCGCGTGCACCGGGACCCCCTCGACGTCGGCACCGCGCGCGCCGGGGAGGGAGTCGGTGGTGGCGTCCGGTGCGGGCGGCAGCCGCGCCGAGCGCCGGGCGGCCGCGACCAGACGGGCGGTCCGGACGGCCGTGCCCGACGGCGCGTCGACCTTGTTCGGGTGGTGCAGCTCGACGATCTCCGTCGAGGGGAAGAAACGCGCCGCCTCCTGGGCGAACCTCATGAGCAGCACGGCGCCGATGCCGAAGTTGGGGGCGATGATCACCCCGAGCCCGGGCTTGGGCTCCAGCCACTCCGCGACGGTGGCGAGCTTCTGCTCGTCGAAGCCGGTCGTGCCGACGACGCAGTGGATGTTGTTGTCGATGCAGAACCGGATGTTGTCCATGACGACGTCGGGCCGGGTGAAGTCGACGACCACCTGCGCGCCGGCGTTCGCGACGTCGAACAGCCAGTCCCCCGCGTCGACCATCGCGACGAGCTCGAGGTCCTCGGCGGCGTTTACGGCCTTGACCACCTCGGTGCCCATCCGGCCGCGGGCGCCCAGGACGCCGACGGGGACGAGGGGGGTCTCGCCGGCGGGGGCGGTGGATCCTTGCTGTTCGGAGGCGGCGGTGCTCGTGGTCACCGGGTCAGGCTTTCTCCTCCCCTGCCCGCGATGCAACACAGCCGGGGGGTCAGGCGCTGGTGCGCCGTGCGGCCCAGGCCCACGTGAGCAGCCCGGCGAGGACGCCGACGGCGTCGGCCACCCAGTCGGCCACGGACGCCGACCGCTGCAGCGCCGAGACCCCCTGGACCACCTCGCTGACCCCGGCGTAGAGGACCAGGACCCCGCCGAGGACGCCGGGCCGGGCGCCGGCCCACCTTCCACTTCCCGCCAGGGCGGCGAACAGCAACAGGTGCACCAGCTTGTCCACCCCGGGCGGTGAGGCGGGGACGTCGTCCGCCGGAGCGAACAGCACCGCCAGCGACACCAGGACCACCACCGCGAACACGCCGCGCGCGAGTGCGCCGTGGACGGCGAGGGCGGGGTGCGGAGGGGACATCACAGGCGGTCGAGCTCCGACTCCCGGTAGGGGCCCACCACGGCCAGACAGGTGTCGCGGCTGAGCAGGTCGGCGGCGACCGCGCGGACCTGGTCCTCGTCGACCCCGTCCAGCCGGTCGAGCACCTCGCGCACCGGCAGGTACTCGCCGTAGGACAGCTCGCTCTTGCCCAGCCGGCTCATCCGCGACCCGGTGTCCTCCAGGCCGAGGACCAGCCCGCCCTTGAGCTGGCCGCGCCCGCGCGCGACCTCCTCGGCGGTCAGCCCGTCGGCGGCGACGCGGGCGAGCTCCTCGCGCACCAGCCGCAGCACCTCGGGCACCCGCTTGGGCGAGCAGCCCGCGTAGACGGAGAACGCCCCTGTGCCGGCGTAGTGCGACAGCGCCGACCCCACGCTGTAGACCAGTCCCCGCTTCTCCCGGATCTCCTGGAACAGCCGGGAGCTCATGCCCCCACCGACCGCGGTCTCCATGACCGCCGCGGCGTACCGCCGCTCGTCGAGCCGGCCCAGGCCGACCGAGCCGAGCAGCAGGTGCGTCTGCTCCGTGCGCCGCCGGACCAGCCCGGTCGGGCGGGCGGGCGCGGTCGCCGCCTCCTCGCCCCGCCGCAGCGGTGCCGGCCGGTCCGGTCCGGACAGTCGGGCGCCGAAGGCGGCGGTGACCAGGTCCAGCACCTCCCGGTGCTCCACCCTTCCGGCAGCGGTGACCACGATGGAGGGCACGGTGTAGCGCCGGCGGTACCAGCCGTCGACGTCGTCCCGGGTCAGGCCCTCGATGGACTCGACGGTGCCGAGCACCGACCGGCCCAGCGCCGTGGCCCCGAACAGCGTCTCGGCGAACAGGTCGTGGACCAGGTCGGAGGGCTCGTCGTCGCGCATGGCGATCTCCTCGAGCACCACCGTCCGTTCGCTCTCCAGGTCCGCGGCGGTGTTGAGGGCGTCGGTGACCAGGTCACCGAGGAGCCTGACGGCCAGCGGCAGGTCGCTGGCGAGCACGTTGGCGTAGTAGCAGGTGTGCTCCTTGGCGGTGAAGGCGTTCATCTCACCGCCGACGGCGTCCATGGCCGTGGCGATCTCCAGCGCGCTGCGGCTGCCGGTTCCCTTGAACAGCAGGTGCTCGAGGAAGTGCGAGGAGCCGGCGACGGCGTCGCTCTCGTCCCGCGAGCCGACGCCGACCCAGATCCCGACGGTCGCCGACAGCACCCCCGGCATCGTCTCGGTCAGCACCCGCAGCCCGCCGGGCAGCTCGGTGCGCTCGACCCGGCCGCCGACCTCGTCGACGTCCAGGACGACCGTCTCGCCGACACCGGCCGGGGCCGGGACGGGCGCCGCAGCACCCGTCCCGGCCCCGGTCAGAGCCTGCTCCGTGGACGTGATCACGCCTCCGCGGGCGCGACGTCGTCGGCCGGGGCGGCGTCGGCCGGCGCGGCGTCAGCGGCGCCGTCCCCGTCGGCCGCCACGGGCACGAGACTGATCTTGCCGCGGGCGTCGATGTCGGTGATCTCGACCTGCAGCTTGTCGCCGACGTTGACGACGTCCTCGACCTTGCCGATCCGCTTGCCGCCGCCCAGCTTGCTGATGTGCACCAGGCCGTCCCTGCCGGGGAGCAGGGAGACGAAGGCACCGAACGGCGTGGTCTTGACGACCGTGCCGAGGAAGCGCTCGCCGACCTTGGGCATCTGCGGGTTGGCGATGGCGTTGATCCGGTCCACCGCCGCCTGGGCCGAGGGGCCGTCGGAGGCGCCGACGTAGATCGTGCCGTCGTCCTCAATGGTGATGTCCGCGCCGGTCTCGTCCTGGATGGCATTGATCATCTGGCCCTTGGGCCCGATGACCGCGCCGATCTTGTCGACCGGGATGCGCACCGTGGTCACCCGCGGGGCGTGGGGGCTCATCTCGTCCGGGCCGTCGATGGCCTCGCCCATGACGTCGAGGATGTGCAGCCGGGCCGCGCGGGCCTGGGTCAGCGCCTGGGCCAGGACGTCTGAGGGGATGCCGTCGAGCTTGGTGTCCAGCTGCAGGGCGGTGACGAGGTCCTTGGTGCCGGCCACCTTGAAGTCCATGTCACCGAAGGCGTCCTCGGCACCGAGGATGTCGGTCAGCGCGACGTACTCCGTCTTGCCGTCGACCTCGTCGGAGACCAGGCCCATGGCGATGCCGGCGACCGGGGCCTTGAGCGGCACCCCGGCGTTGAGCAGCGCCAGCGTGGAGGCGCAGACCGAGCCCATGGACGTCGAGCCGTTGGAGCCCAGCGCCTCGGACACCTGCCGGATCGCGTAGGGGAACTCCTCGCGGTCGGGCAGCACCGGCAGCAGAGCCCGCTCGGCCAGCGCGCCGTGGCCGATCTCCCGGCGCTTGGGAGAGCCGACGCGGCCGGTCTCCCCCGTGGAGTACGGCGGGAAGTTGTAGTTGTGCATGTAGCGCTTGCGGGTGACCGGCGACAGGGTGTCCAGCTGCTGCTCCATGCGGAGCATGTTCAGCGTGGTGACGCCCAGGATCTGGGTCTCGCCGCGCTCGAACAGCGCCGAGCCGTGCACCCGCGGAATGACCTCGACCTCGGCCGAGAGCGGGCGGATGTCGGTCAGCCCACGGCCGTCGATGCGGACCTTGTCCCGCAGGATGCGCTGCCGCACGACCTTCTTGGTGACGGCGCGGAAGGCGGCGGAGACCTCCTTCTCGCGGCCCTCGAACTGGCCGGCGAGGTGGGCCTTGACGGCCTCCTTGAGCTCGTCGGTGGCGGCCTCGCGCTCCTGCTTGCCGGCGATGGCCTGCACCTCGGCGAGGCGGGTGGCGGCCTGCGCCTCGACGGCGGCGTACACGTCGTCCTGGTAGTCCAGGAAGCGCGGGAAGTCGGCCACCGGCTTGGCGGCCTTCTCGGCCATGGCGGCCTGCGCCTCGCACAGCGCCTTGATGAAGGGCTTGGCGGCCTCGAGGCCCTGGGCGACGACCTCCTCGGTCGGCGCGGTGGCGCCGCCGGCGACCAGCTCGATCGTCTTCTCGGTCGCCTCGGCCTCGACCA
>JALYNA010000375.1 GCA_030773455.1 Actinomycetota bacterium | reverse complement strand
GTGTCGAGGGTCGGCGCGCTGGGCCGGCTCACCGCGCAGAAGGGCTTCGACGTCCTGCTGGACGCCGTCGGGTTGCTGACCGAGCGCGGCGTGCCGGTCGAGGTGGTGGTCGGCGGTGCGGGGCGCGACGGCGAGCGGCTGCATGCCGCGGCGGCGGGCCTGCCGGTCACCTTCGCAGGCTTCGTCGACGACGTCCGCGGCTTCTTCGCCGGGCTGGACGTCTTCTGTCTCTCCTCCCGCCGCGAGGCGCTGCCGCTGGTGCTGCTGGAGGCCATGGCCGAGGGGCTGCCGTGCGTGGCCACCGACGTGGGGGACGTCGCGGTCGCGGTCGGCACCGACGCCTCCGTCGTCCCGCCCGGGGACTCCGGGGCGCTGGCCGCGGCACTCGCGGGCCTGCTCCGCGACCCGGCCGGGCGCACCGAACTGGGACGGCGGGCGCGGGCCCGGGCCACCGCCGCCTTCGACGCCGATCTCATGGCCCGCCGGACGTTCGCCGTCCTGGCCCGCGCGGCGCGTGTGCGCACCGCCGCTGCGGGGAACCGGACGGACATGAGCAAGAAGACGAACCAGCAGGAGCAGCAGGCCGCCGCCCGCGAGGCGAAGAAGGAGGGGCTCTCGCCCAGCGAGGCGGGCGTGACCACCGGTGCCAGCAAGCAGATGCGGCACGTCAGGAAGGGCGACGACCGGCACGAGCACTCGAGCGCGCAGGGCAAGAGCAAGACCTGACCCGTCCAGCCGCCGAGACCGAGCGCCCCCAGAGAGGACCCCTATGGCCATCGCCACCATCAACCCCGCCACCGGCGAGACGTTGCAGACATTCGAGCCGCTGTCCGAGGAGGCGGTCGAGGAGAGGATCGCGCGCGCCGCGGCGGCCTTCGAGAGCTACCGGCTGACCACCCTGCGCCAGCGGGCCGGGTGGCTGCGGGCGGCGGCCGACGTCCTGGACGCCGACGCCAAGAGCGTCGCCGAGCTCATGACCACCGAGATGGGCAAGACGCTGGCCGCGGCGCAGGCCGAGGTCGGCAAGTGCGCCAAGGGGCTGCGGTACTACGCCGAGCACGGCGAGGACATGCTGCAGCCGCAGCCGGCCGACGCCGGTGCGGTCGGCGCGGTCGAGGCCTACGTCGTGCACCAGCCGCTGGGCGTCGTCCTGGCGGTCATGCCGTGGAACTTCCCGCTGTGGCAGGCGATGCGGTTCGCCGCGCCGGCGCTCATGGCCGGCAACGTGGGCCTGCTCAAGCACGCCAGCAACGTGCCGCAGACCGCGCTGTACCTGGAGGAGGTGTTCGCCAAGGCCGGCTTCCCCGACCACGTGTTCCAGACCCTGCTCATCGGCTCCGGGCAGGTGGAGCAGGTGCTCCGCGACGACCGGGTGGTGGCCGCGACGCTGACCGGCAGCAACGCCGCCGGCCAGGCGGTGGCCAAGGTCGCCGGGGACGCGCTGAAGAAGACGGTGCTGGAGCTCGGCGGATCCGACCCCTTCATCGTCATGCCCTCGGCCGACCTGGAGCGGGCCGCGGAGGTCGCGGTGACCGCCCGCTGCCAGAACAACGGGCAGAGCTGCATCGCCGCGAAGCGGTTCTTCGTGCACGCCGACGTCGCCGAGGAGTTCACCCGGCTGTTCGCCGAGAAGCTGGCGGCCCTCACCGTCGGCGACCCGATGGACGAGGGCACCCAGGTCGGCCCGCTGGCCACCGAGTCGGGCCTGGAGGACGTCGAGCGCTACGTGGCCGACGCCGTCGACAAGGGCGCCACCGTCGTGACCGGCGGCAAGCGGGTGGACCGGCCGGGCTGGTTCTACGAGCCGACCCTGGTGACCGGCGTGACCCCGGAGATGGGCATCTGGTCGGAGGAGGTGTTCGGCCCGGTTGCCGCGCTGCACACCGTGGCGGACCTGGACGAGGCGATCCGGCTGGCCAACGACCACGTCTACGGCCTCGGCTCCAACCTGTGGAGCGAGGACCAGGGGGAGCGGCTGCGCTTCATCCGCGACATCCAGTCCGGCATGGCGTTCGTTAACGGGATGACGGCCAGCTATCCGGAGCTGCCCTTCGGCGGGGTCAAGCAGAGCGGCTACGGCCGGGAGCTGACCGAGCTCGGCATGTACGAGTTCATGAACGCCAAGACCGTGTGGATCGGCGGGCCCAGCAGCCAGCAGGGCGACCGCAGCACCGCCGCCGCCGCGTCGGAGTAACGCCCGCGCCTCCTTCAGGGCACCGCCCCGAGCCTGCGAGGGGTGGGGAGAAGGAGGTCCTTCTTCAGACCTCCTCGACGGGGAAGGTCCGGCTGGGCGCCACGAACTCCTCCTGCGCGGCGACCAGCAGGATCTCGCGTGAGCGGGCGTGCTCGGTGGCCGCCAGGAGGCCGTGCACCGACGCGGCGGCCGCACCGAGCGCGGCTCCGGCGTCGCGACCGGCCAGCCAGTGGGCGAGGAACAGCGCGGCGATGGCGTCGCCGGCGCCGTTGACCGACACGTCCAGCCGCGAGGTGCGCACCCGGAAGTGCCGGCCGCCCGCGGAGGCGAGCAGGTCGACGGCGTCCCCGGGGGTGTCGTCGGTGACCAGCGAGGTGGTCAGCACGACCCGCGGCCCGATCGCCTGGACGGCGGCGACCGCGTCCCGCACCTCGTCGAGCGTCCGGGTCGTCGTCCCGGCGAGGAGGTCGAGCTCGTAGTGGTTGGGGGTGACCAGGTCGGCGGCTGGGACGGCCACGTCCCGCATGAACTCGGGGATGCCCGGGCGGACGAACACGCCGCGGCCGATGTCGCCGATGACCGGGTCGCAGCAGTAGACCGCCGCCGGGTTGGCCTGCCGCACCCGCTGCACCGTCTGCACGACGGCGTGGCCGATGTCGGCCGAGCCGAGGTAGCCGGACAGGACGGCGTCACACCTGCCCAGCACGCCCCGCTCGGCGATGCCGTCGACGACCTCCTCGATCGCCGGGCCGTCGAACACCCGCCCGCGCCACTCGCCGTAGCCGGTGTGGTTGGAGAACTGCACGGTGTGCACCGGCCACACCTCGATGCCCAGCCGCTGTAGGGAGAAGACGGCGGAGGAGTTCCCGACGTGGCCGTAGGCGACGTGCGACTGGATCGAGAGGACGGCGACCATGCCGGAACGGTCGCACGACCGGCCCGGCAGGATGGGCCCATGGCCCTGACCCCTCCGACCTCACCCGGCATCGTCGGCGTCGCCGGCCGCGTGGCCGACCCGGTCGACGTCCGCACCGCCGACCTGCGGCTGGGCGGGCGGCCGCTGCCGATCACCAGTCCCGCCCGCGTCTACGTCTGCGGGATCACCCCCTACGACGTCACCCACCTCGGGCACGCGGCGACGTTCGTGTGGGCCGACGTCCTCGGGTCGGTGCTGCGGCTGGCCGGCGCCGACGTGGTGACCAGCCGCAACGTGACCGACGTGGACGACGTGCTGACCCGGGCCGCCGACGCCCGCGGCCGGCACTACGACGAGTTCGCGCTGAGCCAGGAGTTCGCCTTCGAGCAGGACATGCGCGCCCTCGGCGTCCGGCCGCCGACCCACACGCCGCGCGCCCGGCACCACGTGACGCACGTGCAGCAGCTGGCGGCGGCGCTGCTGCGGGCCGGCCGGGCGTACGAGCGGGAGGGGCACGTGTTCTTCCGCGGCGCCGGGGTGGTGTCGGGCTCCGGGCTGTCCGCTGACCGGGCCCGCGAGCTGGCCACCGAGTTCGGCGACGACCCGGACGACCCGCTGCGCGAGGACCCGTTCGACGTGCCGGTGTGGCGGCCCTCCGGCGAGCGGGACCCCGCCTGGCCCTCGCCGTGGGGCTGGGGACGGCCGGGCTGGCACGCGGAGTGTGCGGCGATGGCCACGGCGACCCTGGGCCGCGGCGTCGACGTCCTGGTGGGCGGCGCGGACCTGGCGTTCCCGCACCACGCCCATCAGACGGCGATGGCGGAGGCGGCGTCCGGGGTGGGGCCGTTCGCGCGCAGCCGCGTGCACGTCGGGGCGGTGTCCCAGGACGGCGCCAAGATGGCGAAGTCGACCGGCAACCTGACCCTGGTGGCCGACCTGCTGCGGGTCACGACCGGGCCGGTGCTGCGGCTGCTGGTGCTGGACCGGCCGTGGTCGCAACCGTGGGAGTACCGGCCGGAGCTGCTCGAAGCGGCGTCCGAGCGGCTGGACGCGCTGTTCTCCGCCGCCGGCCGCTCGGGGTCGTCGGCGACGGCGAGCCGCGCGGTGGCCGATCGGCTGCTCGACGACCTCGACGTGCCCGGTGCGCTGGACGTCGCCATCACCGACGGCGGGGACGCCGCCCGTCAGCTGGTCCGGGTCCTCGCCCTCGGCTGAGGTCCAGCCGTTCGCCACCAGATGCCGCCGCCCGAGACGATCATGGGGTCGTTGCGGGTGACACGCGCAGACGCCCCGGGCCAGGCGGCAACAACCCCATGATCACCGGCGTGGTCCGGGCGCCCGCCGTCCGTCTCCCGCAGGTCGCCGGGTGTGCAGGCGGCCGTCAGCGGCCGGGGAGGGTCAGGGCGGCGACCAGGCCTGCGGCCACCACCGCCGTGGTGACCCCGAAGGCCACCTGGAAGGAGGCCACGTCGGTGAGCCAGCCGGCCACCAGCGGCCCGGCGACGGCGCCCAGGTCGGCCGCCATCTGGAACACCGCCACCACCCGGCCGCCGCGCCCCGGGCTGACGTCGGCGACCAGCGCGGCCGGCACGCTGGCCAGCAGCGAGGCACCCAGGCCGTAGACGGCCATGGCCAGCAGGAAGGCCCAGAGGGCCGGGGGCGCGACGAGCACCGCCATCGATGCGGTCGCCGTCGCCGCGCCCAGCACCAGAGAGGGACGCCGTCCCCAGGTGTCGGCCAGCCGCCCCGAGCGCAGCAGCCCCAGAGCCTGCGCCGCCGACCCGGCCAGCAGACCCGCGCCGGCCCAGGCGGCGCTGCGGCCCAGCTCCTCGGTGACGTACAGCGGCACCAGCGAGTTGCGCACCCCGAACAGCACCCAGCCGACGCCCAGGTTGGCCACCAGGGCGGTGACGTAGACCCGCGAACGCAGGGCAGCCGCCAACGGCAGCGGCCCGTTCACGAGGTCGGGGCCGGCGGGAACCGGCCCGTCCGCGGCCGGGGCGCCCACCGCCTCCCGTGGGCGCAGCAGCAGCACGGCGATGCCGCCGGCCACCAGCAGGGACCCGGCGTAGAGCAGGAAGGGCAGCCGCGGCGACAGCTCGGCCAGCAGACCGCCGATCGCCGGACCGGTGATCCCGCCGAGGATGAACCCGCCGTGGTAGGTGGCGGCGGCACGTCCCCGGTGCGACGGCGGCGCCACGCGCAGCAGCAGCGACAGCGCGGCCACGGTGAACATCGCGCTGCCGATGCCACCGGCGGCCCGCAGCCACAGGAAGACCGGGAACGAGGTGGCCAGCCCGGCCAGGCCCGTGGTGACCGCGACCAGCACGAGTCCGGCGGTGAGGACCGCCCGCTCGCCGAGGCGCTCGACCAGCGACCCGCCCCCGAAGGCGGAGACGAAGCGGAAGAACGCGAAGGCGCTCACCGCCAGGCCGACGGCGGTGGTGCCGACGCCGAACGAGCGGGCGAACAGCGGGATGGCCGGGGCGACGATGCCGAAGCCCAGGGCGACGGCGAAGGCGATGACGGCCAGGACGCGGATCTCGCGCGGGATCTCCCCTGCCCCCCGTCGCCGCACGGGGACCGATGCTCGCACGTCGTCCGGACGACCCCGGCGCGGCGCTCAGGCCGCTGCCGGCGACCGGCTCACCCCGGTGCGTCGACCGGGGACGACCAGTCGGCTCAGGCGGCGCGCAGCGTGGCGGGGGCGGTCGCCGGCTGCACCGTCGGCTTCACCGGCACGGTCCAGCGCATCTCCATGTGCCGGTGCCCGGCACTGTCCACGACCGGGACCCAACGAACCTGCGGGCAAGCATTGATACGCACGGGAGCCACCTCTCGTTCACCTGTTGTTCACATAGTGACACCGAACACGCCCGGCGTACACCAGGCGCGGCGCGGATGGCCCGAAAGGGGGGATCAGAGCCAGTCGACGACCGAGGCGCCGACGGCCACGTACAGCAGCGCACCCGGCACGACGCCGACGAGGGTCCCGAGCGTCGCGGCCGGCCACCGGACGCTGGACAGGCCGGCGGCGTAGCTGACGATCCAGAACGGCACGGGGCTCACCCGGGCCAGGGCGACGGCGAGGAAGCCACGGTTCCGGAACAGCCGGTCGGCGCGGGCCAGCCGGGGGCCGGTGAGCCGGGCGACGGCCGCGCGGCCCAGGTGCCGGCCGAGGGCGAACCCGCCCAGCCCGCCGAGCCAGCCGGCGAGGACGGCCACCGCCAGCCCCGCGGGGAACCCGGCCGCGGCGCCCAGCAGGACCGACAGCGCCGTCCGGGGGACCGGGGTCATCAGCGCGCCGGCCACCCCGAGGACGACGGCGGTCCAGCCGAGCGGGCCGGTGTCGGCCAGCCAGCCCTGCAGCGCCGGGACCCCGGGCCGGTCGACCGTCAGCGCAACCGCCGTCGCCGCCCCGAGCAGCAGCCCGAGGACGGCCAGCCGCAGCCACGGCCGGCGCGCCGGGGGAGAACTGGGCGACGGGTCCCCGGACCCCGGCTGGCGGGATCCGGAGCCGGGGCGCACAAAGCCCACGCTACGGGCGCCCGGTTGGATGGTCGCGTGGCAACCGGTCGGCTGGTCAGGGACGCGACGGCCGAGGACGCCGCGGCGTGCGCGGAGATCTATGCGCCCTACGTCCGCGACACCGCCGTCTCCTTCGAGCTCGAGCCGCCGACGGTCGCGGAGATGGCCGCCCGCATCGCGGCGGCGCTGGCCACGCACGCCTGGCTGGTGCTGGAGGACGACGGCCGGGTGGTCGGCTACGCCTACGGCTCGACCTTCAACGCCCGCGCCGCCTACGACTGGTCGACCTCGGTCAGCGTCTACACCGGGCCCGGCTCCCGCCGGACCGGCGCCGGCCGCGCCCTCTACACCGCGCTGCTCGACCGGCTGGCCGCCCGCGGCTACCGGACCGCCCTCGCCGGCGTCGCGCTGCCCAACGAGCCCAGTGTCGGCCTGCACGCGGCGATGGGTTTCGAGCCGGTCGGCACCTACCGCCGGGTGGGCTGGAAGCTCGGCCGCTGGCACGACGTCACCTGGTTCCAGCGCCCGCTCGGCGACGGCCCGGCCGACGGCGACGACCCGCCCGCGCCGCGGAGGTGACGTGGACAGGATGGCCTTGCCGGGAGATACTAGGACGTCCAACTAATTCGGCGCGGGTCGTCAGCGCGCGTCCGACCCCGGGAGTGGCATGCCGTCCGACCTGCACGTCCCGACCCACCCGGTCCGCTTCGTCACCGCGGCCAGCCTCTTCGACGGCCACGACGCCGCGATCAACGTGATGCGCCGGCTGCTGCAGAGCCAGGGCGCCGAGGTGGTGCACCTCGGGCACGACCGCAGCGTCGACTCCGTCGTCCGGGCGGCCCTGGAGGAGGACGTCCAGGGCGTGGCGATCTCCTCCTACCAGGGCGGGCACGTCGAGTACTTCGGCTATCTGGTGGAGCGGCTGGCCGAGGCCGGCGCCGGGCACGTCCAGGTGTTCGGCGGCGGCGGGGGCGTGATCGTCCCCGAGGAGATCGCCGCGCTCCGCGAGCGCGGGGTCACGATCTTCTCCCCGGAGGACGGCCAGCGCCTGGGCCTGCCCGGGATGATCAACGAGCTGATCCGCGCGTGCGACGTCGACCTGACCGAGTCCGGCCCGGACGTCGAGGCGCTGCTCACCGGCGACCCCGCCGCCCTGGCCCGCGCGATCACGGTGCTCGAGTCCGGTCGCGACCCGGAGCTCGCCGCGCGGGTGCGCGAGGCGGCGGCCGGGCGGACGGCGCCGGTCCTGGGCATCACCGGCACCGGCGGCTCGGGCAAGTCCTCGCTCACCGACGAGCTGCTGCGCCGGCTGCGCACCGACCAGGAGGACAAGCTGCGGGTCGCCGTCCTGGCGATCGATCCCACCCGGCGCCGCGGAGGCGGGGCGCTGCTCGGGGACCGGATCCGGATGAACGCTCTCGAGACCGGCGAGGGCGCGCACACCTTCTTCCGCTCGCTGGCCACGCGGAGCGCCGGCGCGGAGACCCCCGAGCACCTGGACGACGTCCTGTGCGCGGTCAAGACCGCCGGCTTCGACCTCGTCATCGTGGAGACGCCGGGCATTGGGCAGGGCGACGCCGGCATCGTGCCGTTCTCCGACGTCACGCTGTACGTGATGACGCCGGAGTTCGGCGCCGCGTCGCAGCTGGAGAAGATCGACATGCTCGACTTCGCCGACGTCGTCGCGATCAACAAGTACGAGCGGCGCGGCGCCGAGGACGCCCGGCGGGACGTCGCCCGGCAGATGGTGCGCAACCGCGAGGCGTTCGGGCAGTCGTGGGAGGAGATGCCGGTCTTCGGCACCAGCGCCGCCCGGTTCAACGACGACGGCGTGACCGCGCTCTACCAGCACCTGCTCGGGCTGCTCACCGACAAGGGCCTGCCGGCCGGTGCCGGCGTCCTGCCGCGGGTGGACGTCAAGGCGTCGTCCGGTCTGACCAGCGTCGTCCCCGCGCAACGCGCGCGGTACCTGGCGGAGATCACCGAGGCGGTGCGCGGGTACCACGCGGCCACCGCGGCGCAGGCTGCGGTCGTGCGGCGCCGGCAGCACCTGACCACCGCCACCGAGGTCCTCGACGGGGACGCCGCCCAGGCCGCGCGGGCCGCGGCGGAGGCCGCCGACCGCGAGCTGCTGCCCGAGGTACGCGCGCTGCTGGAGGAGTGGCCGGCGCGGGTGGAGGCCTACTCCGGGGACGAGTACGTCTACACGGTGCGCGGCAAGGAGATCCGCACGCCGCTGACCCGCGAGACGCTCTCGGGGAACAAGGTGCGGCGGGTGGCGCTGCCGCGCACGCAGGACGAGGCGGAGCTGCTGGGCTTCCTGCGCCGGGAGAACCTGCCCGGCGCCTACCCGTTCACCGCCGGCGTCTTCCCGTTCAAGCGCTCCGGCGAGGCCCCGGCGCGGATGTTCGCCGGCGAGGGCGACGCGTTCCGGACCAACCGCCGCTTCAAGATGCTGTCCTCGGGCAACGAGGCGACCCGCCTGTCGACGGCGTTCGACTCGGTCACCCTCTACGGCCGCGACCCCGACCCGCGCCCGGACGTCTACGGCAAGGTCGGCACGTCCGGGGTCTCCATCGCCACGCTCGACGACATGGAGGTCCTCTACGGCGGGTTCGACCTGTGCGACCCCACCACGTCGGTGTCGATGACGATCAACGGCCCGGCGCCGACGATCCTGGCGATGTTCCTCAACACCGCGATCGACCAGCGGCTGGACCGGTTCCGCGCCGACGAGGGCCGCGAGCCCGACGCCGCCGAGGCCGAGGAGATCCGCGCCTGGGTGCTGGCCACCGTCCGCGGCACCGTGCAGGCCGACATCCTCAAGGAGGACCAGGGACAGAACACCTGCATCTTCTCCACCGAGTTTGCGCTGCGCTGCATGGCCGACATCCAGCAGTGGTTCATCGAGCACTCGGTGCGCAACTTCTACTCGGTGTCGATCTCCGGTTACCACATCGCCGAGGCCGGGGCGAACCCGATCAGCCAGCTGGCCTTCACCCTCGCCAACGGCTTCACCTACGTGGAGTCCTACCTCGCCCGCGGCATGGCGATCGACGACTTCGCGCCGAACCTGAGCTTCTTCTTCTCCAACGGCATGGACGCCGAGTACTCGGTCATCGGCCGGGTCGCCCGCCGGATCTGGGCGGTGGCGATGAAGGAGCGCTACGGCGCCGGCCCGCGCTCCCAGCAGCTGAAGTACCACGTGCAGACCTCGGGCCGGTCGCTGCACGCGCAGGAGATGGACTTCAACGACATCCGGACGACGCTGCAGGCCCTGTGTGCCGTCTACGACAACGCCAACAGCCTGCACACCAACGCCTACGACGAGGCCGTCACCACCCCGAGCGAGCACTCGGTCCGCCGGGCGCTGGCCATCCAGATGATCATCGACAAGGAGTGGGGCCTGGCCGGCAACGAGAACCCGCTGCAGGGCTCGTTCGTCGTCGACGAGCTCACCGACCTGGTCGAGGAGGCGGTGCTGGCCGAGTTCGACCGGATCGCCGAGCGCGGCGGCGTGCTGGGCGCGATGGAGACCGGTTACCAGCGCGGGAAGATCCAGGACGAGTCGATGCTCTACGAGCACCGCAAGCATGACGGCAGCCTGCCGATCGTCGGGGTGAACACCTTCCTCGACCCGCACCGCGACCAGACGCAGCCCAAGCCGCTGGAGCTGGCCCGGGCCACGGAGGCGGAGAAGCAGTCCCAGCTGCAGCGGCTGGTGGACTTCCACGCCCGGCACGCCGACGAGGCGCCGACGGCGCTGGCGGCCCTGCAGCGGGCTGCCACGGAGGGCGGCAACGTCTTCGCCGCGCTGATGGACGCCGTCCGGGTTTGCTCGCTCGGGCAGATCAGCGACGCCTTCTTCGAGGTCGGCGGGCAGTACCGGCGCAACGTCTGAAGGACCCCCGTGCCCCCCACCGTAGAAGGACCCCGTCCTCCTCACCGCTCGCAGGCTCGCGGCGAGCCTCTGGACGGGGCCGCGGCAGGACCCTGCAGCGAGGCCGTTCCATCGCCTCACCACCGGTGCTGACTGACGACCTGGGGACGCCGGTCCACCTGCCGGGGCCGCCCCGGCGGGTGGTCTCCCTCGTCCCGTCGCTCACCGAGGCGCTCGCGGTCACCGTGTCCGAGCGGCTGGTGGGCGCCACCGACTGGTGCACCCACCCGGCGGGCCTCGACGTGCCGCGGGTGCGTGGCACCAAGAACCCCGACCGGGCGGTCATCGCGGCGCTGCGGCCCGACCTCGTGGTCGCCAACCGGGAGGAGAACCGCCGCCTGGACGTGGACCGGCTACGCGCGGCCGGCGTCCCGGTGTGGGTGACCGTCATCGAGTCCGTCGACGAGGCGCTGGCCTCGATGCGCCGGCTGTTCGGCGAGGTGCTGGACGTCGGGGAACCGGGCTGGCTCACCGAGGCGGCCCGGGTGTGGGCGCAGCCGGCGCCGGGAGGCGGGCTGCGGGTCGCCGTCCCGGTCTGGCGCGATCCGTGGATGGTGATCGGCCGGGACACCTTCGCCGGCGACGTGCTGGCCCGGCTGGGGCTGGGCAACGTCTTCGGGAATGCGGCCGACCGCTACCCCAAGGTCGAGGCCGCCGACATCGCCGCGGCCGGGCCGGACGTCGTCGTCCTCCCCGACGAGCCCTACCTGTTCACCGCGGACGACGGGCCCGAGGCGTTCCTGGGGCTGCGCACCGCCCTGGTCTCCGGCCGCGACCTCACCTGGTACGGCCCCTCGCTCGGCCCCGCCCGGCAGCGGCTGCTGGCCGCGGTCGCGGAGTGACGTCAGGGGCGGGTGCGGATCAGGTTCATCGCCGTCATGGTGAGCACGACGGTCCCGTCCTGACGCAGCAGCGCGATGTCGGTGCGCACCAGCCCGCGGTCGGGCTTGGTGCGTGAGCGCCGGGCCTCGGCCACCGTGGTCCGCAGCGTGAGCTCGTCGCCCGGCCGCACCGGGGCCACCCAGCGCAGCTCGTCGATGCCGGGAGAGCCGAGGCTGGAGACGGGGGAGAGGTACTCGTCGGCGAGCAGCCGCATCATCAGCGCACAGGTGTGCCAGCCGCTGGCGATCAGCCCGCCGAACGGTCCGGCCGCCGCGGCCTCGGCGTCGACGTGGAACGGCTGCGGGTCGAACCGGCGGCCGAAGTCGACGACGTCGTCCTCCTCCACCCGCAGCGGGCCGTGCTCGGCGGTCGTCCCGGGCACGTAGTCCTCGAACCAGCGCTCGCTCGACGACACCGGTCCGCTCCCGCGGGACGCTCCGCTCCTCGCTCGTTCCTCGCTGCGATGCTCCCGTCCCTGTCCGCTCACGAGGTCGACCGTAGGGCGTTACGGTGCGTCCCGTGCTGCCGCCCTCCGGCCCCCTCGCGGGCACCCGCGTCGTCGAGCTGGCGGGCCTGGGCCCCGCTCCCTACGCCTGCCTGCTGCTGGCCGAGCTGGGCGCCGACGTCGTCCGGGTGGACCGCCCCGGCGGCGGCACGCAGCTGGTCCCCCCGGAGCAGGACGCGCTGAACCGCAGCCGCCCGTCGCTCGCCGTCGACCTCAAGAGCCCGGCCGGGCGTGACGTCGTCCTCCGGCTGGCCGCGTCCGCCGACGTGCTCGTCGAGGGGCTGCGCCCCGGCGTCACCGAGCGGCTGGGCGTCGGGCCCGACGAGTGCCTGTCGCGCAACCCGCGCCTGGTCTACGCGCGGATGACGGGCTGGGGCCAGGACGGCCCACTCGCCGACCGGGCCGGCCACGACATCAACTACCTGGGCCTCACCGGTGCGCTGCACGCCATCGGGACGGCGGAGACGCCGGTTCCGCCGTTGAACATCGGCGCCGACTTCGGCGGCGGCTCGCTCTTCCTCGTCGTCGGCGTGCTGGCCGCACTGCTCGAGCGGGGCACGAGCGGGCGCGGTCAGGTGGTCGACGCGGCCATGGTCGACGGCGCCAGCTCCCTGGTCACCATGGTCTACGGCCTGCTCGGCGCCGGTCGCTGGACCGACCGCCGCGCGGCCAACCTGCTCGACGGCGCCGCGGCCTTCTACGGCACCTATGCCTGCGCCGACGGCCGGCACGTCGCCGTGGGCGCCATCGAGCCGCAGTTCCACGCCCAGCTCCTCTCCGGCCTGGGCATCGACCCCCCCGGGCACGGCCCGCAGCTCGACGTCGCCCGCTGGCCGGAGCAGCGGGCGCGGATCGCCGCCGCATTCGCCACCCGCACCCGCGACGAGTGGGCCGAGGCGTTCGCTGGAACCGACGCGTGCGTGACCCCGGTGCTCGGCCTCACCGAGGCGCCGCGGCATCCGCACCTGGCCGCCCGGGGCACATTCGCCGACCGCGACGGACGCCCCGAGCCGGCCCCGGCGC
>JALYNA010000374.1 GCA_030773455.1 Actinomycetota bacterium | reverse complement strand
CGGTGAAGCTGGACGACGGTGGCGACCGCGGCCGCACGCCCGCGCTGTGCGCCGGCCTGCGGCACCTCGGCGTGCCGGCCGAGCAGCTGGCTCCGTGGTCCCTCACCCCCGTCCCGGGCGGGGACGGCGTGGTCGGCGAGGTGCGCGCCGGTGCCGCGCTGGCGGGTTGAGCCGAACGCGCCGGTGTGAGGGGTCTCACGCCCTGGTGCTAGCACCTTCGCTTGCAGGAGCTAGCACCCGGGCCTAACGTCAATGACGTGCAGAACCCCGGGAACTTCGTCCTCGAGCAGGTGACCACCGTCCGCGAGCAGGTGACCACCGTCCGCGAGAAGGTGGACCAGCTCGCGGGCAGCGTCGTGGAGACGGTCGCCGCCGAGCGGTCCAAGGTCTCGGCCACCGGGTCCCAGGTCGGGGACTTCATCCGCGACCAGCGCAACGCCGCCCGGGTGTCCCTCCGTGAGCTCGCCCGCACGGCAGGGGTGAGCAACCCGTACCTCTCCCAGGTGGAACGGGGGCTGCGCAAGCCGTCGGCAGAGATCCTCGCCTCGATCGCCAAGGGGCTGAAGATCTCGGCCGAGACGCTCTACGAGCAGGCCGGGATCCTCGACCGCCGGTCCGGCAACCCGGACACCGTGGCGGCGATCCGCGCCGACCAGTCGCTCTCCGAGCGGCACAAGGCGGTGCTGCTCGAGCTCTACGAGACCTACGTACGGGAGCACGCCGTGACCGTCCCGGCCCCGGTCGCCCCCACCGATCCCACCCCGTCCCGCCCCGAGAAGGAGTCGGCATGAAGCACACGCTCAAGGAGTACGGCGAGACCGTCGCCCTCCAGAACAAGCAGGTTTTCCTGGCCGCCGTGGGCGCCGGTGATCTGGCCGTCGAGCGCGCCCGCGCCGTCGTCGGCACGCTGCGCTCCCGTGCCGAGGCGCTGCCCAGCGAGGCCCAGGTGCAGGTCGACCTGGCCGCCAAGGAGGCCCGCACCCGCGCCGAGGAGGCCGCCGACCGCGCCCGCGAGGCCGTGCGCACGGCTCGCACCTCGGCGCAGCACGCCGCCTCCGCCGTCCGGCCCGAGGCCGTCGTCAGCACGGTGGCCGGCCTGGTGAGCACCGCCCGCACGCAGACGGTCGCCACCATCGAGACCCTCGCCGTCCGCGGTGCCGAGGTCGTCGAGGAGCTGCGTCACCGGCCCGTCGTCCGCACAGTCGTCGGCCGCACCGGGCGCGCGGTGGACGCGGTCGAGAACACCCTCGAGGAGGTGCTCGAGGAGACCGCCGAGACGGTCGCCGATGCCTCCAACGAGGTCACCTCGATCGCGCAGAAGACCGCGGCCAAGGCCGAGAAGGCGATCGACCGGGCCGAGGAGGCCACGCACGAGGCCGCCGAGTCGGCCAAGGCCACCATCGGGTCGGCCGAGGACACCGCGCAGGCCGGCAAGGGCGCGGCCAAGAAGACCAGCGCGGCGAAGAAGTCAGCCCCGGCCGGCACCTCCGCCCAGTGACCCGCGCCCGCACCGCCAAGCACGAGGGCTGATCACCCCCAGGTCCCAGGGCCCCGGAGCTGCAGTACGCGCTCCGGGGCCCTGCCGCGTCCGGGTCAAGCCGTCAGGACGGCGGGGCCGTCCGGAACTCCGCCGCCGCCTTGAGCCGCTCCAGCGTGGTCTCCATGCCCGCCCGCAGCTCCTCGCGGCGGTTGCCCGCGCGGAACACCTTCTCGATGACGAACCAGCCCAGCCTCCGGACCGGTCGCTCCACCTCATAGCCCTCGGTCACCCGGGTGCCGCCCTCGACCGGTTCGAAGCGGTAACGTCACACGACCGTGCCGGCGAAGGGCTCGGTGCGGGCGAAGGAGAACTCGCGCCCGTGGTCGGCCGTGCGGACCACCGGGCGGTTCTTCCAGGGCTTGCCGGCGGACGTGGTGTTCACCGCTTCGAAGCGCGCGCCGACCGCGGGACCGGTCGCGCCGTCGAGCCACCGGCAGCTGACGATGTCCGGACTGAGCTCCGGTGTGCGGGTGACGTCGGCGACCAGGGCGTAGACCGCCGCCGGCGGGGCGGCAACCACGGTGCTGACCTCGTCGCGGTCGAGTGTCTGCATGGACCTCTCCTCAGGGTGTCGGTGCATGGGCGGACAGGAACGCGTCGACGGCCGCCTCGTTCAGCCGGCTGAAGAGGCCCTCGGCATAGGGGACACCGGGCTGGTTGGCCATCTGCTGGGAGATGAGCCCGGAGAGGACGACGGTGTAGAGGCGCACCACCTCGTCGCTGTCGGCGGCGGGGGAGAGCTGGCCCAGCCGCACCGCCTCGGCGAACTCCGCACGCACCACCGCCATGTCCCGCTCGCTGGGCGCGAAGGACGCCGGCGACGGCTCGAAGCCGGGCACCGGCCGCCAGTGCATGAGCTGGGCCAGCGCCGGGTGCTCCACCGCCCAGCGCACGACCGCGGCTGCGCCGGCCCGGATCCGTGGCACTCCACGGGGCAGGCCGGCGGTCGCGGCGTCGACGGCGGCCTGCTGGGCGATCAGCCCGCGGGCGAAGAGTGCGTCGTACACGGCGTGCCGCGAGGGGAAGTACTTGTACAGGGAGGGCCCGCGCATCCCCATGCGCCGGGCGACCTCGGCGACGCTGAGCGCGCCGACCCCCTCCTCGTCATGAGCTCGACCGCGTGGTCGAGCGCCTCATCGACCACCGCGGCGCGCCGGCGTGCCACCCGGGACTGGGTGAGCTCGGAGCCGTAACCATGGCTAGAGGCTGTAGCTCAACGCGTCGTGTCAAGATGCCGTTCAACCCCGGTCCCGTGCGGTGCGCGGGTACCCTCCCCGGCATGCTGAGCTTCGAGGGTCTCGTGTACGCGGTGCTCTTCTACGCGGCTCTGGCGCTCACTGCCTGGGCACTCGTCGACGCCCTCGTCCGCCCGGCTGCCGGCTACGTCGCGGCGGGCAAGCTCACCAAGCCCGGCTGGGCGGCCATCCTCGTGCTCGCCGTTCTGGTGATCCTCTGGCAGGGGCCGATGAGCTTCCTCGGTCTGCCGGCCATCATCGCGGGCATCGTCTACCTCGTCGACGTCCGGCCCGCCGTCCGCGGGCTGAGCCGGGGCGGCAACAGCTGGTGAGCCGCCGGGGCACTCGCCCCCGCGTGTCCTGCGGGACACCGATCCACGTGTTCGGGGCCGCGCTCAGCGGCTGAAGACGCCCTCCGGCGGCTCGGGGGAGGCCACGGCGTAGGCGTCGTGCACCGGCTGCGCCTTCCCGGCGAAGCGGTCCAGGTCGGCCCCCTCGACCACCCGGCTCGGCATCGGGTCCGCCGCGCAGCGGCGCACCAGCGCCGCGACCGGCAGCTCGGTGTCCGAGGCGACCGCGACCAGGTTGCCGAAGCGGCGGCCGCGAAGCGTGCCCGGCTCGGCCAGTAGGCAGACGTAGGCGAAGACGGCGCGCAGCGTGGCCACCTGGGCACGGGCGAAGCGCAGCGGAGGGCCGTCGGCGACGTTCACGACGTACGTCCCGCCGGGCCGCAGCACGCGATGCGCCTCCCGCGCGTACTCGACGCTGGTCAGGTGCGCCGGCGTGCGGGCCCCGGCGAAGACGTCGCTGACGACGACGTCGGCGCTACCGGACGGCAGGGCGGCGAGGCCCTCGCGGGCGTCGGCGGCGCGCACCCGGACGCGGGCATCGCGTGGCAGCGGCAGGTGGGCGCGGACCAGCTCGGTGAGCAGCTGGTCGAGCTCCACGACCCGCTGCCGGGAGCCGGGGCGGGTCACGGCCACGTACCGCGGCAGGGTCAGCGCACCCCCGCCCAGGTGGACGACGTCGATCGGCCGGCCCTCCTCGGCGGCGAGGTCGAGCACGTGACCCATCCGGCGCACGTACTCGAACTCCAGGTGGGTTGGGTCGGCGAGGTCGACGTGCGACTGCGGCGTCCCGTTCACCATGAGCACCCAGGAGCCGTCGCGGTCGGCGTCCCCGAGCAGCTCGGCGGTTCCGCCGTCGACGGGGGTGGGGCCGGGCGGGACGACCGGCTCGACCGGCCGCCGCCGGCTCATCGGGTCGCCGCGTGGAGAGGCACGCCGGCCATCGTGCCCGGTGCTCGCGGCATGCCACGCTGAGGCTCGGGAGGTCGGCAACGGTGACGAGCGGGATCGAGGCGGCGCAGGTCGGGCCCGGCGAGTGGCGAACGTGGCGGGTCACCCGGCTGCGGGCGCTGCGTCAGGACCCCGACGCCTTCGGTGCCACGGCCGACGTCGAGGCGGGGTACGACGAGGCGCTATGGCGCTCCCGCCTCGACAGGACGGGCGGCCCGTCGGTCCTCGCGCGTGCCGGCGGGGAGGTGGTCGGCATGGGGGCGGGGTGGGCGTCCGCCCCGGCCCGGCTGGTGGTGGTGTCGATGTGGACCGACCCGTCCTGGCGCGGCCGCGGCGTGGGCGGGTCGGTCCTGCAGTTGGTCGTCGGCTGGGCGGTCGAGCGCGGCCTGCTGGTCGAGCTGTGGGTGGCCGACGGCAACCTCCCGGCCCGGCGCGTCTACGAGCGGTACGGCTTCCGGGCCGACGGCCGGACGGAGCCGCTGCGTCCCGGTTCGGCGCGGATGAAGAGCTGTCTCGCGCTCGCGTCAGTGGCCCCGTAGGTCCGGCGGCTGCGGCGGAGCGGCGGAGCGGCGGGCCGGTGGGTGCTGCCGGCGAGACGATGGCCGTCGCCCAGCGGTGGACGGCGCCGAGGTGGCCGGCGAGGTCGCGGAGGTTCCAGTCGGCCCCCGGGGACCTGTGCGTGCAGGCCGGGCGCTGCGGTCAGCCCGGAGCCGACCTCGTGCACGAGGAGGTCGGCCAACTGTGCGCTCCCGCGACCACGGCGTCGATGCCTCACCACCGCTGGCGGTCCTCGATCGGTCCGGCGGTCATCGTGCCCTGAGCCCGTCACCGGTCGGACGTTCCCGCGCCTGGTGATGTCCCGGCTCGACGGTCGGTTGGTCGTCACGGCGCCTGACGGTCGGCGTGTATGGGGTGTCGCCGACGCCGCCTTCGACCAGGGCCTCGCCCAGCCGGACGACACGATGGCGGTCCACGAGACGTTCGCCGGCGTCCACCCGACCGACCGAGAGGTCGGCCAGCGCCGCAGGCTGCACAGGTCACCCCACCGGAACTCGCGAGGCCCTCCACTCCCGAGGCCGCGGGTCGCCGTCCCGGGGCCGGTCGGCCCGTCAACCCGGATGCACCCGGCGTCCCGGACGGCGCTCCCGCCGCCGCTCGCTGCGGCTGGCCGTCACGAGATCCGGGGAGGTGTCAAGCGTGGGCGGCCTCCTCTACCCCAGTGGCGAACCCGACCTGCCCGACGCCATGCCCGTCAACGGTGAGCGGATCGACCTCGGGTACGTCGTCAGCGTGCTCATGGGACACCGCGAGTTCGTTCGCCGGTTGGTGTCCGAGGCGGGCCTTGACCCGGCGACGTGAGGTCCGCTCGGCGTTCCCGCGGGAACGCCGAGCGGGGACTCACACCGGCGCGACGGCCGACCAGCGGACCGTGACCTCGCCGTGCCGCCACCGGCGGCTGGAGCCGACGAATGGCCACCCCTGCTCGGCGAGGGACTCGACCGCGGCGGTCCAGCGCTGGCGCGGGCCGAAGGTCGACAGCCCGGCCGAACCGGCCCACGCGGCGTCCAGGGCGCGGAGGAACTCGTGCACCGGCCGGCCGGGCACGTTGTGGTGGATCAGCGCCTTGGGCAGCCGCTCGGCGAGGTCCGAGGGGCGCTCCAGGTCGGACACGCGCGCCGACAGCGTGAGGGTCAGCGGCCCGTCGGCGTCGAGGGCGACCCACGCCGAGCGCCGTCCCCACTCGTCGCAGGTGCCCTCCACGAGCAGCCCGCCGGGGCCGAGCGCGGCACGCATCGTCTCCCAGGCCTGCGACGCGGACTCCTCGTCGTACTGGCGCAGCACGTTGAACGCGCGCACCAGTACCGGGCGCAGGCCGGCCAGCTCGAAGCCGCCCACGCGGAAGTCGACCCGCGGCGGGTCCCGGTCCGCGGCCACGGCGGCCACCCGGTGCGGGTCGATCTCCAGGCCGATCACCTCGAGCCCGTGCACCTCCGGGCCCAGCCGGTCGGCCAGCTCCAGGGTGGTCACCGCCGACGAGCCGTAGCCCAGGTCGACGACGAGCGGCCGGGTGGCGTCGCGCAGCCGTGGCACCTGGGTGGCCAGCAGCCAGCGGTCGACCCGGCGCAGCCGGTTGGCGTTGGTGGTGCCGCGGGTCGGCAGGCCCAGGGCGCGGGCCCGGCCGGCGGCCAGTCGCGGGTTGGTCTTCCGCGGGAGGGTCGCCCGGCGTTTGTGGTCCGCGCCGTTGTGGGCCCCGCCTCCTGCCTCGCTCACCGGTCCGGAGCGTAGTCGCGGTTAGCGTGGTGGCGTGCAGGTCCGACGGAACGCCCCCCTCGCGGAACTGACGACTCTCGGCGTGGGCGGCCCGGTCGACCGGCTGGTCGAGGTGGCCGACGCCGCCGAGCTGATCGCCGCCGTCCGCGACGCCGACGGCGCCGGGCGGCCACTTCTGGTCCTCGGCGGCGGCTCCAACCTCATCGGCCCGGACGAGGGCTGGCCCGGCGACGTGGTCGCCGTCCGCAGCCGCGGCATCGAGCGGGACGGCGACCGGCTGGTCGTGCAGGCCGGTGAGCCGTGGGACGACCTGGTCGCCGCCACCGTCGAGCAGCAGCTGGCCGGTATGGAGGCGATGTCGGGCATTCCGGGCTCCACCGGGGCCACCCCGGTGCAGAACGTCGGCGCCTACGGCCAGGAGGTCGCCCAGGTCATCGGCGCCGTCCGCGTCTGGGACCGGGTGGAGTCCGCCGAGCACGTGCTCACCCCGGCCGAGTGCGGGTTCGCCTACCGGGACAGTCGGCTCAAGCGCGAGCCCGGCCGGTTCGTCGTCCTCACTGTCACCTTCGAGCTGGAGCCC
This sequence comes from Actinomycetota bacterium, assembly GCA_030773455.1. GTDB lineage: Bacteria > Actinomycetota > Actinomycetes > Mycobacteriales > Geodermatophilaceae > Geodermatophilus. The sequence goes on along the minus strand of JALYNA010000374.1, from coordinate 5,994 downwards.
GGGCAGCTGTCCCGCCCGGTCGGCTACGCCGAACTCGCGCGCACCCTCGGCGTCGAGCTCGGGGAGCGGGCGCCGCTGGCCGACGTCCGGGCCGCCGTGCTGCAGCTGCGCCGCGGCAAGGGCATGGTCTGGGACCCCGCCGACCCGGACAGCCGCAGCGCCGGCTCGTTCTTCACCAACCCGATCGTCCCGGCGACGCAGGCGGTCGAGGGCTGCCCGAGCTGGCCGGCCGGCGACAGGCAGCTCAAGCTGAGCGCCGCCTGGCTGGTCCAGCACGCCGGCTTCGGCCGCGGCACGCGCGACGGGCGGGTCGGGACGTCGTCCCGCCACAGCCTGGCCCTGACCACCGAGCCGGGCGCGACCGCCGAGGAGCTGCTCGCCTACGCCGACAAGGTCGTCGCCGGTGTGCAGGAGCGGTTCGGCGTGACCCTGGAGCGCGAGCCCACCGCCGTCCGGCCCTGATGGGCGTTCCGTCGCCCGGGTGAGCGCCGAGGACGGGACCCCGAGCCCCCGGCGGTACAGGATGGACGGCGTGCAGCGGGTGACGGGCGTGGGCGGCGTCTTTTCCGGGCCGCGGACCCCGACGGGCTCGGGCGCTGGTACGCCGAGCACCTCGGGGTGGGGCTGCCGCCGGCGTCCTACGACGAGCCGTCGTGGTGGCAGCAGGCGGGTCCGACCGTCTTCGCCCCGATGCCGCAGGACGCAGAGCACCTGGACGGTCCGCACGGGTGGTCGGTCAACTTCCGGGTCGACGACCTGGACGCGATGGTGGCCAGCTGCGGGCGCTGGCATCGACGTCGAGGTCGACCCGGAGAACTACCCGAACGGCCGGTTCGCCAGCCTCCAGGACCCAGAGGGCAACCCGGTGCAGCTCTGGCAGCCGGACGGCGCCGACGCGCGCGCCGCAAGAGCCACGCTGAGCGGGCGTGTGCGGAGCGCTCAGCTCTCGCGGGCGACCTTGTGCTGGGCGGCCTGGGCCCGCGGACGGACGACGAGCAGGTCGACGTTGACGTGGTGCGGGCGGGTGAGCGCCCAGGCGATGCAGTCGGCGACGTCCTCGGCGACCAGCGGCTCGCGCACCCCGCGGTAGACCGCCTCCGCCCGATCCCGGTCCCGGACCCGGTTGAGGGTGAACTCCTCGGTCTTCACCATCCCGGGCGCGATCTCGATGACGCGGACCGGGTCGTACACCAGCTCCAGCCGCAGCGTCTCGGCCAGCGTGTGCACGCCGTGCTTGGCCGCCGTGTAGGACGCGCCGCCCTCGTAGCTGATCAGCCCCGCGGTCGAGCCCACGAACAGCAGGTCCCCGGCGCCCGAGGCGATCAGAGCGGGGAGCAGCGCCTTGGTCAGCCGGACGGTGCCCAGCACGTTGACCTCGTAGGTGCGGGCCCAGGAGTCCAGGTCGGCCTCCGCCACCGGGCTCGCGTCGAAGGCCCCGCCGGCGTTGTTGACCAGTACGTCGACCCTGTCCAGCGCGCCGGCGAACGCGGCCACCGAGTCCGGGTCGGTGATGTCCAGCGGCAGTGCGCGGGCCCCGATCTGCGTGGCGAGCGACGTCAGCCGGTCCATGCGCCGCGCGCCGACGACGACGTCGAAGCCCTCGGCGGCCAGCCGCCGAGCGGTGGCCGCGCCGATGCCGCTGGAGGCGCCCGTGACGACGGCGGTCCGCCCCGCGCCGGGCAGCTCGAGGGGGCCGGATGCAGGATGGGTCGAGGGGTCGGGCATGAGAGCCATCCTGGCGTTGTTGCAGACTGCGATGTCGAGCGGGTGCCTCCCGGCGCCCGGGAGCGAAGCGGGAGGTCGCGCGTGGCCGCTCGCCTCCGTCCTCGGTCGGCCGCGCCCCGGCGCGTGGCGACGCTCTCGGTGCACACCAGCCCCCTGGACCAGCCCGGCGCCGGTGACGCCGGCGGCCTGAACGTCTACGTCGTCGAGGTGTCCCGCCGACTGGCCGACCGCGGCATCGCCGTGGACATCTTCACCCGCGCCACCTCCAGCGACCTGCCGCCCGTGGTCGAGATGAGCCCCGGGGTCACCGTGCGGCACGTCAGCGCCGGCCCGTTCGAGGGCCTGGGCAAGGAGGAGCTGCCGGCCCAGCTGTGCGCCTTCACCGCCGCCGTCCTGCGCGAGGAGGCGCAGCACGAGCCAGGCCACTACGACGTCGTCCACTCGCACTACTGGCTCTCCGGCCAGGTCGGCTGGCTGGCCCGCGACCGGTGGAGCGTGCCGCTCATCCACACCGCGCACACCCTGGCGAAGGTGAAGAACGCCGCGTTGGCCGACGGCGACCGCCCGGAGCCGCGGGCCCGGGTGATCGGCGAGGAGCAGGTGGTCGCCGAGGCCGACCGGCTGGTCGCCAACACCGCCGACGAGGCCCGCCAACTGGTCGACCACTACGGCGCCGACCCGCGGCGCACCCTCGTCGTCCCGCCCGGCGTGGACCTCGACCGCTTCACCCCCGGCGACCGGATGGCGGCCCGTCGCCGGCTGGGCGTCGCCCCGGACGCCGTCGTGCTCCTGTTCGTGGGCCGCATCCAGCCGCTGAAGGCCCCCGACCTGCTGCTGGAGGCGGCCGCGCGGATGCTCGCCGACGACCCCGCGCTGCGCGACCGGCTCCAGGTGCACGTCATCGGGGCACCCAGCGGCGCCGGCCTTGAGGCCCCCCGTCAGCTCGAGCAGCTGGCCGCCGGGCTGGGCATCGCCGACCTGGTCCGGTTCCTGCCGCCGGTGCACGCCGAGCTGCTCGCCGAGCACTACCGGGCCGCCGACGTCGCCGTCGTCCCCAGTCACAACGAGTCCTTCGGCCTGGTGGCCCTGGAGGCCCAGGCCTGCGGGACGCCGGTCGTCGCGGCCGCCGTGGGGGGACTGCGCACCGCCGTCCGGGACGGCATCGCGGGCCGGCTGATCGAGGGCCGCGACCCGGCCGACTACGCCGCCGCCATCCGGGCGGTGCTCGCCCGCCGGGAGCTGCTGTCAACCGGTGCCCGCCGGCACGCCGGATCGTTCTCGTGGGAGCGCACCGTCGACAGCCTGGTCGCGGCCTACACCGCCGCCGCCGAGGAGATGGCCGCGGCCGCCCGGGGCGCACTGCTGCGCCCGGCCTGGGGGCTCGCTGCGGTGCGGGCACTGGGTGCGCAGGTGGCGCAGTGAGCGGCCGGGACGTCGTCGAGGAGCTCGACGCGGTCATCGAGCAGACCCTGCGCGACAGCGAGCTGGTGCACGAGCACCCCGCGCCCGGCCGCTGGCTGGTCGACCTGCCGGGCACCAAGAAGCTCAAGACCGTCTGCGGCCTCATCGTCGGCGAGCACGCGCTGCGGGTGGAGGCGTTCGTCTGCCGCCAGCCCGACGAGAACCGCGAGCAGCTGTGGACCTACCTGCTGCAGCACAACGCCCGCATGTACGGCGTCGCCTACTCGATCGACCGGGTCGGCGACGTCTACCTGACCGGCCGGCTGCCGCACGCCGCGGTCACCGCCGACGAGCTCGACCGCGTCCTCGGGGCGGTGCTGAGCTACGCCGACGACCACTTCAACACGATGCTCGAGATCGGCTTCGGCACGTCGATCCGGCGGGAGTGGGAGTGGCGGGTCAAGCGCGGGGAGTCCCTGCGCAACCTCGAGGCCTTCGCCCGCTTCGTCGACCCCGGCCACGGGTCCCGCGCCGCCGGTGCCGCGGACGGCGGGGCATGACGGCGACCGAACGGTCGCTCCCCGAGGGTGCCGAGGAGCGGCCCGGCTACGCCCGCCGGTGGTGGGTCCTGGCCACCATGACGGTCGGCCTGCTCGTGGTGATCATGGGCAACACGACCCTCAACGTCGCCCTTCCCACGCTGCAGCGCGAGCTCGGTGCCACGCAGGGAGAGCTGCAGTGGGCCATCGACGCCTACATCCTCGTCTTCGCCGGCCTGCTGTTCTCCTGGGGCGTCATTGGTGACCGGATCGGCCGCCGGAGGACGCTGCTCATCGGGCTGTCGATCTACACCGCCGGCTCGCTGCTGGGTGCGTTCAGCACCAGCCCCGGCGAGCTCATCGCGTGGCGGGCGGTCATGGGCGTCGGCGGCGCAGCGGTCCAGCCGGCGACCCTGGCCGTGATCACCAACGTCTTCCCGCCCGGCGAGCGCGGCCGCGCGATCGGCATCTGGGCCGCCACCGCAGGGCTGGCCGTCGCAGGCGGCCCGCTGGCCAGCGGCGCCGTCCTCGAGCACTTCTGGTGGGGGGCGATCTTCCTCATCACGGTGCCGGTCGCCGTGCTCGGCATCGTCGGGACGCTGCTCGTCGTCCCGGAGTCGCGCGACCCCTCGCCGGGCCGGCTCGACGTCCCCGGCGTGCTGCTGTCGATCCTGGCGCTGGCCGGGCTGGTCTACGGCATCATCCACGGCGGCTCCGGAGCGGGCTGGACCTCGCCCGGCGTCCTCGTGCCGCTGCTCGGCGGGCTGGCCGTGCTGGTGCTGTTCGTCCTGCTGCAGCGGCGGTCCACCCACCCGGCGCTGGACGTCACGCTGTTCCGCAACCCGGCGTTCTCCGCCGCCGCAGCCGCCCTGGGGCTGAACTTCTTCGCCCTCATGGGGGCGACGTTCTACCTCGTCTACTACTTGCAGGGCGTGCTCGCCTACGGTCCGCTGGGCAGTGGCGCGGCGCTCATCCCGGTGGCGCTGGGCATGTTGCTGATGGCGCCGCAGAGCTCGCGGCTGGCCGAGCGGTTCGGTGCGAAGGCCGTCGTCGGTGGCGGCTTCCTGCTGATCGCGTCGTCGTTCGCCGGTTTCCAGCTCCTGGACCGGAGCTCGCCGCTGTGGCTGCTGGTCGTCATCCTGTCCGTCCAGGGGCTCGGCATGGGCGCGGTGATGGCGCCGACGACCGAGTTGATCATGTCGGTGGTGCCGCGGCACAAGGCCGGGGCCGGTGCAGCGGTCAACAACGCGGTCCGGCAGGTGGGCGGCGCGCTCGGCGTCGCCATCCTGGGCTCGCTGCTCTCGTCGGCCTACGCGGCCAACCTCGGGGACGCCGTGGAGGCGCTGCCGCCGGGGGCCCGCCAGGAGGCCAGCTCCTCGGTCGTCGCGACGCTCGGCGCGGTCGAGCAGGTCCGCGCCGGTGGGGACGACGGGGCCGCGGCCGCTGCGGCGACGCTGGCCGACCGGGCCGTGGACGCGTTCGTCGACGCGATGCACCTGACCGCGATCGGCACGGCCTCCGCGGCCCTCGTCGCCGCGGTGGTGGTGTTTAGGTGGCTGCCCGGACGGCAGCGGGGCGTGCAGCCGCCGCCCGCCTGAGCCGGTGGTCCGGTACGTGGCCGGGGTCGCCGGCGCCGGCAGCGATTAGCGTGGCGGCGGTGCAGGACGGTCCCGGGTACCAGCAGCGGCAGGTCCGCGCGCTCCTGGGCCTGCTCGCCGCGACCGCTCTGGTGTACCCGCTGCTGCTGTGCGCGGTACGGCTGACCTTCGCCCAGCTCCTCGTCGTCGACATGGGAAGCAGCCTGCTGTGGCTGAGTGCTGGCGCAGCCTGCAGCGTGGCCGCCGTCGCGGCGCTGCGGTGGGGCGTCGACCGTCCCGTCCGCAGCCCGTGGCTGCTCAGCGGGCTGCTGCCGCCGGTGGCGTTCGAGGCCTGGCTGCTGTGGCCGCTGCTCACCCGTTGAGACCCCGGGGGCCGCGTCGGGCAGGATGGCGGCGTGACGACCGGGACACTGGTGCTGCTCCGCCACGGTGAGAGCGACTGGAACAAGGCCAACCTGTTCACCGGCTGGGTGGACGTGCCGCTGTCGGAGAAGGGGCGCGAGGAGGCAGCCCGGGGTGGGGAGCTCCTCGCCGAGCACGGCCTGCTGCCGGACGTGGCGCACACCTCGGTGCTCAAGCGGGCGATCACCACCGCGGAGCTGGCGCTGGCCGCCGCGGACCGGCAGTGGATCCCGGTCAAGCGTTCCTGGCGGCTCAACGAGCGGCACTACGGCGCGCTGCAGGGCAAGGACAAGGCCGCCACGCTCGCCGAGTACGGCGAGGAGCAGTTC
>JALYNA010000373.1 GCA_030773455.1 Actinomycetota bacterium | reverse complement strand
CCCCAGGGCCGCGCGGTGGCGGCCGGGCCGCTGTTCAGGCTGCGCCGGGCCGCGACGGGGCCGCCGCGGGCGGCGGCGCTCGATGGGCTGCGCGTCCTCGACCTGACTCGCGTGATCGCCGGACCCGTCGCCACCCGCACACTGGCCTCGCACGGCGCCGACGTGATCCGCCTGGACAGCCCTCGGCTGCCCGACGACCCCGCCGGGCTGGTGGACACCGGGCCCGGCAAGCGGCACGCGGTGCTCGACCTGGCGGCGGCCGCCGGACGCCGGACGGCCGAGGAGCTGCTCGCCGCGGCCGACGTCGTCGTCCAGGGTTACCGGCCGGGTGCGCTGGCGCGTTTCGGGATGGACCCGGCGTCGCTGGCCGAGCGACACCCGCACCTGGTGGTGGTGAGCCTGTCGGCGTGGGGGACGACCGGGCCGTGGGCGGGCCGCCGGGGCTTCGACTCGCTGGTGCAGGCCGCCAGTGGGATCGCGCTGGAGTGCGGGACCCCAGAGGCGCCGGGTGTGCTGCCCGCCCAGGCGCTCGACCACGCGATGGGGCACCTGGCCGCGGCGACGGTGCTGGCCGCGCTGGGCCGGCAGCGGGCCGACGGCGGCGGGTGGCACGGGGAGCTCTCGCTGGCGCGGACGGCGGCCTGGCTGCTCGCGGCCCCCCGCCGGGCCGAGCCGGAATCCGGCGCGGCGGACCTCGGTCGGTACCTGCTGTCGCCGCCGTCGCCGGCCGGGACGGTGACGGTGGTAGCTCCGCCCGGCTCGCCGCCGTGGTCGGCAGCGGCGCGGTTCCTGCCGGAGGCCGAGCGGCCGGCCTGGCAGGCCCGGCCGTAGCCGCCAGGGTCCGTTCCAGGGGCAGGGCGGCCCCGTCCAGGGCCCCGCCGGCCCCCTGCAGGGTCCCGCCGCGAGCTCGCGAGTGGCGGGGGGTAGGGGGTCCTTCTCCGAGGCGTGGGGGGCAGGGGGGTCCTTTCTCAGGCGGGGCGGAGGACAGCGACCAGGAAGTCCGACTCCGGGGTGAACGGCCGCAGGTCCCAGGTGGACAGCAGCAGCTCCTCGGCCCAGCCGGCCGTGCGGGCGTCGTCGCGGAAGTCGTCGAAGGCGTAACCGCGGCCGGCGCCGAAGCCGATCGCCGCCCGCCCGCCGGGTGCCACGTGCGCCCGCAGCCGCTGCAGGACGGCGACCCGCGTGCCCGGCGCCAGGAAGGCCATCACGTTGCCTGCGGAGACGACTGCGTCGAACGGCTCGGCGATGCCGAGAGCCGGCAGGTCGAGCTCGGCGAGGTCGCCGACGAGCCACTGTGGCCCCGGGTGGTCCTCCTCGGCGGCGGCGACCAGCACCGGGTCGACGTCCACCCCGACGACGTCGTGCCCGGCGCGGGCCAGCCAGCCGCCCGTCCGGCCCGGTCCGCAGCCGGCGTCGAGCACCCGGGAGCCGCGCGGCAGCATCGCGTCGACCAGCCGGGCCTCGCCGGCGAGGTCGAAGCCCTGGGCGGCGAGGTCACGGAACCGCTGCACGTAGGCCGCCGAGTGGCCGGGGTCCTCCTGGGTCATCCGCACCCACACGCTCTGCTCGGTCATGCCCCCATGATCGCCGACCTGCGCGGTCAGTGAGCGCTCGGACGCCAGTCGGGCGGATCCGCCGGGTGCAGGGCGGGGTCGTCGGCGGGCAGGGTGCGCACCGGCCCGGGCGGGGTGAGCGGGCCCTCGAAGCGCACGGTGACCCGCCCGAGGCCGCGGCCCCACACCCAGCCGGCGCCGAGCTCGTCGTGCCACACGTCCTGGCCGGGCCACCAGCGGGCCTCGGCGGTCAGCGGTTCGGGGTCCTCCTCGGCGGCGTCGTCCGTCGCCACGACGTCGTCCGGCCCCGGCTCCTCGTCGTCGGTGGCGAACAGGTCGCCCTGCGCGTAGAGCGACAGCCCGGAGACGCCGACCCCGAGCAGCCGCAGCCCGCCCTGGGTACCGGCCTCGGCCAGCAGCCGGGCCGCGATGGAGGCGATCACCCGCGGGTCGTCGGTCGGCTGTGACAGCGTCTGCGAGCGGGTGAGCGTGGTGAAGTCGTAGCGGCGCAGCTTGAGCGTCACCGTCCGGCCCGAGTAGGCGGCGGCGCGCAGCCGGCTGCCGACCCGCGCGGCCATGCTGTCGACGTACCGGCCGAGGACGGCGAGGTCGGTGAGGTCGCGGGCGAAAGTCTCCTCCTGCGAGATCGACTTCGCCTCCCGCTCGGCGACCACCGGCCGGTCGTCCTCGGCGCGGGCCAGCGCGTACAGCCCCGCCCCGTGGGCCCGGCCGGCCAGCGCGACCAGGTCGGTCAGCGACTTGGCGGCCAGGTCGGCGACGGTGGTCACGCCCACCTGGTGCAGCCGCTCGGCGGTCGCCGGCCCCACGCCGCCCAGCCGGGTCGCCGGCAGCGGGTGCAGCACCTCGAGCTCGCCGCCGGGCGGCACGACGACCAGCCCGTCGGGCTTGTCCAGGTCCGAGCCGATCTTGGCCATGAGCTTGGAGCTCCCGATGCCCACCGACCCGGTCACCCCGCCGGTAGCCGCGGCGATGCGCTCCTTCAGCCCGCGAGCCAGCTCGGTGACGCCGTCCACCGACAGGTCGGCCACCCCGCCGGCGGCGAGGTCGACGTAGGCCTCGTCGATCGACACCGGCTCCACCAGCGGGGACAGCTCCCGAAGCAGCGCCATCACCACGTCCGAGGTGCGGCGGTAGGCGGGGAAGCGCCCGCCGAGGAACGCCGTCCCGGACGGGCAGCGACGCCGCGCCTCGGCGGTGGACATCGCCGACCGCGCGCCGTAGGCACGGGCCTCGTAGGACGCCGTCGCCACCACCCCGCGGCCGCCCACGCCGCCGACCACCACCGGCCGGCCGCGCAGCGAGGGCTTGTCGCGCTGCTCGACCGCGGCGAAGAAGGCGTCGAGGTCAAGGTGCAGGATGCTCGCCTCCCGCCGCACGCCCCACCTCCTCGTCGTCACCGCCGGCTCGTCCCCATGGTCGCCCGTCCTCCGCAGGGGTGAGAACGGACGCCCCGGTCCAGGAACTCGCTGATCATGGACGGCCGCGGCTGCGAGTCTCGGGTCGCCGGACATCGACGGGGAGGAACAGCGTGGAGGCGGTCTTCCTCGTCGTGGGTGCGCTCGGCCTCGGCGTCCTCCTGCTGTCCCTCGTCGTCGGGGAGGTCGGTGACCTCGGCGACGCCGACGGCCCGTTCTCCGTCCCGGCGCTGGCCGCGCTGCTGGGCGGTGCGGGCTTCGGCGGGGCCGCCGCGGCGGCGCTGCTGCCCGACGGACTCCCGGACGCCGGCCGGACCCTGCTGGCCCTGGCCGCCGGGCTGGTCGTCGCCGTCCCGCTGGCCTGGGCCGCGGTGCGGCTGTCCCGCGGGCTGCACCACATGTCCACCGCAGCGACCCTCACCCGCTCTTCCTTGGTCGGGACGCAGGGCGTCGTCGTCTCCGCCGTCCCGAGCCCTGGCTACGGCGAGGTCCGCCGCCCAGGCCTCCGCCGAGCAGGCCCGGCTCTCCGGTGAGGGCGAGCGGGCCCGCCGGTCGGCGCTGGCCGAGGCCGAGGCGGTCGAGGGCGCCAAGCGCGGCGCGGCCGAGAAGCTGCGCCGGCAGGCCATCGCCGACGCCGTCGAGCGCGAGGGCAGCGCGGAGGCCGCGGCGATCCTCGCCCGCGGTCAGGCCGAAGCCGAGGCGCTCGACGCCCGGTCGGAGGCCTTCGCGAAGTACGGGGAGGCCGCGGTCCTGGAGATGCTGGTCAAGGCGCTGCCGGAGGTCGTGCAGGCCGCTGCCGCTCCCCTGGCCGGCGTGGACAAGATGACCGTCGTCTGCGCCGACGGCGCGGGGTCGCTGGGCCGCTCGGTCGCGGCCAACGTCGCCCAGGGGCTGCAGCTGTCCGGCGACCTCACCGGGGTGGACGTCGCGGCCCTGCTCCGCCGGCTGGGTGGCGCGACTCCGGGCGCGGACGGCGCCACCCGCATCCCCATCACCACGGCCGACGGCGATCAGCCCGCCCGCTGACCCCTGTCCGCCGTGATCATCGGCGAGTGGCTGCTCGACACGCCGACGACGGCCACCACCTGCCGATGATCACGGCGGCGAGTGTCTCGTCAGGCCGGCCAAATGCCGGCGAAGTGGTGCACCGGGCCGTGCCCGGAGCCGACGCCGAGGCTCCCGCCGGCGGCCAGCGCCCGCTGCAGGTAGTCGCGGGCGGGGTCGAGCAGCCGCGTCCAGTCGTCGGTGCGCTCCCGGGCGGCCAGCGCGGCGAGCGCGGAGGACAGCGTGCAGCCGGTGCCGTGCGTCGACGTGGTGTCCACGCGCGGCCGCCGGGTGACCGTCACGCCGCCGGCCGTGGCGAGCACGTCGACGCTGGCCTCCCCGCCAAGGTGCCCGCCCTTGAGCAGCACCGCCCGGGGGCCGAGCTCCAGCAGCGCGGTGGCCTGGTCGGGCAGCTGGTCGGCGGCGGTGGCCGGGGGCGCGCCGAGCAGGACGGCGGCCTCCGGCACGTTCGGCGTGATGAGGTCGGCCTGCGGCAGCAGATCGGTGCGGACGGCGTCGACCGCGGCGTCGTCGATGAGCCGGTCACCGCTGGTCGCGACCATCACCGGGTCGCACACGACCGGGCCGGCCGGGTGGTCGGCGAGCGCGGCGGCGACGGCGCGCACCACCTCCGCGGTGCCGAGCATGCCGAGCTTGGTGGCGTGCACCTCGACGTCGGCGAACAGCGTCGTCAGCTGCTCGGCGACGAACTCCGCCGGGACGGCGTGCACGCCGGTGACACCGCGGGTGTTCTGCGCGGTCAGCGCGGTGAGCACCGCCGTCCCGTAGGCGCCGAGCGCGCTGAAGGTCTTGAGGTCGGCCTGGATGCCGGCGCCGCCGCTGGGGTCGCTGCCCGCGACGGTCAGTGCCACGGCGGCGGTCATCGGCTGACCACCTTCCCCGCGATGGCCGCGCGGAGCAGCGCGGCGGACTCCGCCGGGTCTGCGGCGGCACAGATGTCGCTCACCACGCAGATCCCGTCCACCCCGGTCGCGGCCACCTGCGCGGCGCGGTCGGCGTGGATGCCGCCGATCGCGACGGTGGTGAGGCCGGCGGCGCGGGCGGCGTCGGCCAGCGCACGGACGCCGTCCGGGCCGAGGGCACTGCCGGCGTCGGGCTTGGTCGGCGTCGTCCACACCGGGCCGATGCCGACCAGGTCCACGGTGCCGGCCGGCAGGACGCGTGCGACGCCCAGCTCGGCGACGGAGGAGACGCTCAAGCCCAGCAGCCGGCCGGGCCCGAGCAGCGCGCGCACCTCGGCCGGGGGCAGGTCGTCCTGGCCGACGTGCACGCCGTCCGCGCCGGCGAGCAGGGCGACGTCGACGGCGTCGTTGACCCAGAGCGCGACATCCGGCCGGTCGGCCAGCGCGCCCTGCACCGCGCGGGTGAGCTCCAGCAGCTCCCGGCGGGTGGCGGTCTTGTCCCGCACCTGGACGGTGGTGACGCCGCCGGCCACCGCGGCGCGGACGACGTCGGCGACCGGTCGCGGGCGGGCGAGCGCGGTATCGGTGACCAGGTAGAGGGTCGGGTCGAAGGGCCGTCTCATCGGACGTCCGCCGCGGCCAGGGCCGCACCGTCGACGGCGTCCAGCGCGTCGAGCCAGGCGGCCGCGAAGGTGCCGGGGCCGGCCGCTCCTGCTGCGGCTTGCTCGGCGGCCACGGCGACGTGCGCGTGCGCGGCCACGGTGCCGGTGAGGGGGTCCCCGGTGGCCGCCACGTAGGCGGCGACCAGGGCGCCCAGCGCGCAGCCGGCGCCGGTGGTACGGGTGAGCAGCGGCGAGCCGCCGCCGACGCGGACGGTCCGCCGTCCGTCGGTGACCAGGTCGACCTCGCCGCTGACCGCCACCACCCCGCCGATGCGTCCGGCCAGCTCGGCGGCGGCCTTGGCGGCGTCGTCGGTGCTGTCGGTGCTGTCCACGCCGCGCCCACCGCCGCCCGCACCGGCCAGCGCCATCACCTCCGAGGCGTTGCCGCGCACCACCGTGGGCCGCAGCGCGACGAGCTCGGTGGCCAGCCCGGTCCTGAAGGCCAGCCCGCCGACGGCGACGGGGTCGAGGACCCACGGTGTCCCGGCCGCCCCCGCCGAACGGGCCGCGAGCCGCATCGCCTCGGCGGTGCGCGCGTTCAGGGTGCCGACGTTGACCAGCACGGCGGAGGCCAGCGCGGCGAAATCGCCGGCCTCCTCGGGGGCGTCCACCATCGCCGGGGCGGCGCCTGCCGCGAGCAGGGCGTTGGCGGTGATCGCCTGCACCACGGTGTTGGTCAGGCAGTGCACCAGGGGGGTGCGTGCGCGCAGCGCCGCGTGGGCGGCGCGCAGGTCGACGGCCGGCATGCCGGTGACATCCCTTCGCCAGTGCGAACTGGAGCAGGTTCGACGGGTGTGCTCTCAGTCCCCGGTCGGGGACACCCCGTGCCACGTGCACCCCGAACGTAACAGCTGCGCCGGGCCCGGGTAGCGTCCCGACCCGCTGATCGCGGGAGCCCGCCGAGCGGGCTGAGAGGGCGGCTGGGGCTGCCGACCGTTCGAACCTGTCCGGGTCATGCCGGCGTAGGGAGGCCGTTCATGCGCGCTGTCCGTTTCCGGGGTGTCGGGGAGCCCCTGGCCGTCGAGGACGTCGACCGTCCGCGGCCCGGTCCGGGCGAGGTGCTGCTCGACGTCGCCGCGGCCGGGGTGTGCGGGACCGAGCTGCACTTCCTCGACGGGCTGCTCACCCCGGCGAGGGCGCCGATCACGCTCGGCCACGAGGTCGCCGGCGTGGTGGCCGAGCTGGGCGAGGGCGTCGAGGGCGTCGAGGTGGGCGACCGGGTCGCCGTCCACTACCTGCACGCGTGCCACCGGTGCCGCTGGTGCGTCGCCGGGGACGACCACCTGTGTGACGCCCCACTGGGGTTTCTGGCCTTCGCGACCGACGGCGGCTTCGCCGAGCAGGTCGCCGTCCCGGCCTCGTCGATGGTGCCCGTGCCGGAGGAGGTGGACCTGCCGACGGCGGCGACGCTGTGCTGCAGCGGGACGACGGCGCTGCACGCGGTCGACGTCGCCGGAGTCCCGCCCTGCGCGGACGCGGTCGTCTACGGCGTCGGCGGGGTGGGGCTGGCCCTGGTCCAGGTGCTGCGGGAGGCCGGCGCCCAGGTGATCGCGGTGGCGCGCAACCCGGAGCGGCTGGCGCTGGCCCGGGAGCTGGGCGCCGCGGTGACGGTGGACGCCTCGGCGCAAGACGTCGCGGCCGCCGTCCGTGAGGCCACCGGCGGGCGGGGGGCCGACGTGGTGTTCGAGCTCGTCGGCACCCGGGAGACGGGCGCGGCCGCGCTCGCCGCCCTCGGCAAGCGGGGGACGCTCGTGTACGTCGGCTACAGCTTCGATGGCGTGGAGATCGACCCGCTGGCGATGGTGGTCCCGGAGCAGCGGATCGTGACCTCGGTGGGCAACCGGCGGGCGGAGCTGGTCGCCGCCCTCGACCTGGCCGCCCGCGGTCGCCTGGTCACCACGGTCACCTAGCACCCGCTGGACGACGCCCCGCGGGTGCTCGACGACCTGCGGGCCGGTCGGGTCGTGGGCCGCGCCGTCCTGGTCCCGTGAGCGATCGGCCGTAGCGTCCCGGCCGTGGAGCACCATCTCGCCCAGGTGAACGTGTCCCGGCTGCTCGCGCCGCTGAACAGCCCCCTGCTGGCCGACTTCGTGGCCGCGCTCGACGAGGTCAACGCCGAGGCGGACCGCAGCCCCGGGTTCGTGTGGCGACTGCAGACCGAGGACGGGAACGCCACCGCCGTCCGCGCCTTCGGCTGGGGGCCGGCGACAGCCACGGGGTCATCGTCAACCTGACCGTGTGGCGGGACGTCCAGGCGCTGGCCGGCTACGTCTTCAGCGGCCGGCACCTGGAGGCCATGCGGCGGCGCCGGACCTGGTTCCAGCGGGCGGCCGAGCCGACGACCGCGCTGTGGTGGGTGCCGGGCGGCGTGCTGCCGACCACCGAGGACGCCGAGGACCGGGTCCGCCGGCTGCCGGCCCACGGCCCACGCCGGAGGCGTTCACCTTCCGGCGCCCGTTCCCGCCGCCCGGTGCAGGGGCCGAGGTGCGGACGGTTTCCTCCGACGACTGGCTCTGCCCCGCCTGAGCGGCTCGGCTCCGCCGGCGCCACGGCACCGCGGCTCTCCGTCCGCCCGGGGCAGGGCCGGCCGTAGGACAGGATGGCCGGCGTGTTCCTCGCGTCCCTGGCCGTCCTGGTGGGCGCGACCGTGCAGGCATCCGCGGGCTTCGGGCTGGCGCTGATCGCCGGTCCGGCCCTCGTCGCGGTGCTCGCCCCGACCGAGGCGGTGACGACGCTGCTGGTGCTGTCCACGGTCACCACCGCGCTACTGCTGGTGGTGCGCCGCGGGCCGCGGCCGGCCGTCCGGTGGGCCGACGTGCGTGCGGTGACCCTGGCCGCCGTCCCCGGGGTGCTGGTCGGCGTGCTTGTGCTCGCCGCGGTCAGCAAGGCGGGGCTGCAGCTCGTGGTGGGCGTGGGGGTGCTCGCCGCCGTCGGGCTCCAGGTCCTGCGGCGCCCGGTCGCCGGGAGGGCGACGGGCTCGCGGTGGACCACGCTCGGCGTGGGGCTGACCGCCGGCGTGCTGACCACCACGACCGGCACCAACGGGCCGCCGCTGGCGCTGTGGCTGGAGCGGCGCGGGACGACTCCGGCGGAGATGCGCGACACCCTCGCGGTGCTGTTCCTGGCGCTCAACGTGCTCGGCACCGCGGTACTGACCGCCTCGGGGCGCGCTGGGCAGGTCCTCCGGCCCGAGGTCGTGCTGGTGCTGCTGGCGGCGGCGGTCGCCGGGCACGTGGTCGGCCGCCGGCTGTTCCACCTGTTGGACGTCCGCTGTTTCCGGATGGCCGGACTGACGCTGTCGGCGCTGGCCGGGGTGGCCAGCATCGCCGCAGCGGTTGGGTGAGGCGGCACGGTCGAGGGCCGTCTGGCTCCGGCGGACCCGCCCACCGGCACGCGGTCGCCGTGCTCACGGGCCGCCCCTGGAGTCGGTCATGGGGTCGTTGCAGGCGGACGCGCGGCCGACCGCGTGTCGCCGACCAACGACCCCATGATCAATCGGGGCGGCGCGGTCAGGCCTCCGTGAGCGCCACCGGCGGCAGCCAGTCGGCGTCCAGCAGCTCGGCGATTTCCTGCAGCGCGGAGGTGTCCGCGCCGACGGTGGAGCCGCTGACCGCGAGCCGCTCCACCATCACGCGGGCCACCTGCTCCTCCACGGTGTCCTCGGCGAAGGCGACCCGCCACGGCGAGACCTGGCCGTCGCGGTGGGTTCGGCCGGTGACCTGACGGGCCTGGATGCCGGAGAACCGCGGCTGGTGGAACAGCCCGACCCGCGGAGTCGTGGACGCCGTGGGCCCCGACGGCAGCAGCTCGCCGGCGTGCAGGCTGATCGAGGCGGTGACGGTGAAGACGCACACCGGCGCCTCCCCCGTCTGGAAGCGCAGCCGCTCGGCCTCGACGTCGAACCGGTCGCGGCCGTAGATCGCGGCCACGCCGATGCCCCGAGTCCAGCAGCGCCTCCCGGATCGGGTCGGCCGCGGTCTCCACGAACTCCACCGACACCGCGACCTGCCGCTCGGCCTCCACCTGCGCTCTGACCCAGTCGACGGTGGCCTGCGCGCGGATCAGCCCGGCCTTCTGCCGGAAGCGCAGCAGCGCCGCCCGCCCGCGCGCGGTCTGCCGCGCCCGGCGCGCCAGCTGCATCTCGGCGCGGAACTCCTGCCACTCCGACTCGTAGGCGCACCTCTCGGCCGGCGTGAGCGCGACCGGGGTCCCGGTGACCGACACCGGGCCCCACGGTGCCGGCCGGTGCAGCGTCGAAGGGGGGTCGCTGTCGGCGAGCCAGCCCTGCAGGCGGGCCAGGTCGGCCCGGCGGGCGTCGGCGTCCTCGGTCCACGTCCAGCCGTAGCGCCCACGTTCCACGTGGAACCCGTGCTCGGCGAGCCTGGCCGGGAGGCCCGCCCAGGCGCGCAGCGGCTCGCCGTGTCGCTGGGCGAGCTGCGGCGCGAGGTAGGGCAGCTCCAGGGGCGTGTGCGCCGGGGTGGCGGTGGCGGCGATGACGAACGGCACGTCCCTGGCCCGGCCGCCGCCGGACACGGCCTTCCAGTGCCGCCACCGCTGGGTCGTCGTGTGCCGGACCATGTGCGCCTCGTCGGCGATGACGACGTCGAACCGCAGCTTCGCGACCTTGGCCAGCCGGTCCCAGGTCGTGACGCACCAGCGCAGCCCGCCGTCGCCGAACCCGGCGATCGAGCGCGTCCAGTGCGGGATGGTGATGGCGGCGGGGCGGTCGGCGACGACGAGGACGCGGTCCCCGCCGCGCAGCTCGCAGACCTCCCGGGCGGCCAGGACGGCGGTCCCCGTCTTGCCCACGCCGGGGTCGTCGCCCAGCAGGAAGACGCGGTGCCCGGCCACGGCGGAGGCGACGACGGCCTCCGCGCCGGTGGCCTGCTCCTCGCGTGGGACGAGCGGCCGGCCCGGTGGCACCGGCCGCGGGGTGGCGTTCAGTTCGTCCTCGAGAAACCGCTCGAAGGTGTACGGCGGCGCGTCGTAGGCGGCCAGCTCCGACGGCAGCTCCCGGCCGACCCACACGTGCGCCTGCAGGTCCGGCCGCCACTGGGCGCCCGGCGCGGGGGCCCGGAACGGGATCGCGAGCACCCACACCCGCTCCCCCGCGCCGGCGACCGGCCGCTCGGGGGCCGGCGTCGCGGAGCGGCGGGCCGGCGCCTTCCGGCGGGTCGTCGTGGTGCTGGTGGTGCTGGTCGAGCGGCTGGTCGTGCGGCGACGCCGTCCGGGCATGGTGTGCTCCTCCTCCGTCCGCCGGACGGTAGGTCCGAGCACGGCGGTGCGGGCGTAGGCGCGCCCGGTCGCTCAGGGCGCCGCGCGCAGCCGCGAAGTCACGACCTCGGCGGAGAAGACGTCGCCGGAGAGGGGCGACCGGTTCCTCGACGACCTCGAGCACTCCCCCGACGCCACGTCGAGGTCGGCGAGCGCGGTCATGGACACGGCGTAGCCGGACGGCACGCCGACGTCCTCGGGTTCGGCACGCTGGGAGGTCGTCCCCTCCTGTCCCGTCCGCATCCGGGTCGGCGACCTCGGCTCGTGGGACCCGCGTCCCGACGGGGTCAGGGGCCACCCCGCGTGGTCAGGCCAACGGGTTGATCCAGCGGACACCCGGGAAACGGACGAAGTCGCTGTCCGCCGACGCGACGGTGAGCCCGTGCTCGATCGCGAGGGCGGCGAGCTGGGCGTCCGGGACGAGGTTCCCGGTGGCTCCCGAGTCCCGGAGGAGTCCGCCGAGGACGGCTGCGGTGCGCTCGGTAGCCGACGGCACCCACACGACCTCCACGTCGAGCCACTCACCGACGAACCCCCACGCCTCCTCGGCGGTCAGGGGACGCCGGGTGACCCGGGAGTGGGTGGCGATGCGGAGGAAGGCCCCGATCGTCTGCCACGGCAATCCCACGCGGCTCGACCCGTTGAGGGCGCTCTCCCACCAGGCGCGCGCTGTGGCGTGCTGAGGCGCGGCCTCGCTGACGGCGTACAGCAGCAGGTTCGCGTCGACGAGCATCACGGGGACTCGTCGAGCACGTCGAGGACCTCGCCGATGTTGCGCACGTCCACCGCGAACTCCAGCGCCGCCGTCCGCTGGCGGAAGGGGGAGCGGACCGGGCGAGACGTGAGCCCGGCACGGGCCAGCCGGTTGATCGCCTCGCTGAGGCCCATGCCCTCCTGGCGGCGCAGCTGCTCGACGGCTGCCAGGACGTCGTCGTCGAGGTCCACCGTGGTCCGCATACGGCGACTGTACGTCGTGATGCGCCCTTCGGCGCATCGCGATGCACGTGGTGGAATCATCCGGTGACGGTGAACTCCGAGGAGCGGCTACACGCCCGGACGCTGGGCTCCGCCGGGCCGCGGGTGGTGTTCGTGCACGGGTTGTTCGGCCAGGGCAGGAACTGGACGACGGCCGCCAAGGGCCTCGCCGAGGACCACCGGGTGACCCTGCTCGACCTGCCCAACCACGGACACTCGCCGTGGACCGACCGGGTCGACTACGTCGACATGGCCGAGCTGGTCGCCGCCGAGCTGCGCTCCCTCGGGGAGCCGGCGACCGTCGTCGGGCACTCGATGGGCGGCAAGGTGGCGATGCAGCTGGCGCTGCGCCACCCGGAGCTGCTGCGCGCGCTGGTCGTCGTCGACATTGCCCCGGTCGAGTACCCGGTCTCTGGCGGCCGCACCGACAACCCCGACGAGGAGGCCTCCCCCTTCGCCGCCTACATCGCCGCGATGCGCGCTCTCGACCTCGACGAGCTGACGACCCGCGAGGACGCCGACGCCGCACTGCGGGCCGCCGTCCCGAGCACGATGGTCCGCTCGTTCCTGCTGCAGAGCCTCGCCCGCGAGGGGGCGGGAGCCGGCGGTGGGTGGCGGTGGCGGCTGAACCTCGAACTGCTCGAGCGCGACCTGGGCGAGCTGCGCGGCTTTCCCGAGCCGCCGCCGGGCGCCCGCTACGACGGCCTGGTGCTGTGGATCGCGGGCGCGAACTCGCACTACGTGCTGCCGCAGGACCGCGCCCGCATGGAGGAGCTGTTCCCCAACACCCGGCTGGTGACGGTGAAGAAGGCCGGGCACTGGGTGCACTCCGAGCAGCCCGAGGTCTTCCTCCAGACGCTCGAGGCCTTCTTGGCGCGCGTGGGGAGCTGACCCCCGACTGGGCGGATCAGGCGAACAGGCCGCGGATGTCCTCGGCGGTCAGCGGCCCGGCCAGGGCGCCGTCGTCGTCCATGACCCGGGCGAACAGGTCCCGTTTGCGCTCCTGGAGGGCCAGGACCTTCTCCTCGATGGTGCCCGCCGCCACCAGCCGGTAGACCATGACGGTCTTGTCCTGGCCGATGCGGTGGGCGCGGTCGACGGCCTGGGCCTCCACCGCCGGGTTCCACCACGGGTCGAGCACGAAGACGTAGTCGGCCTCGGTGAGGTTCAGCCCGAAACCGCCGGCCTTGAGGCTGATCAGGAAGATCGGGGCCCGCCCGCCGCGGA
>JALYNA010000372.1 GCA_030773455.1 Actinomycetota bacterium | reverse complement strand
CGGAAGGCGGTCGCCCGGCCGCCGGCGGCCAGCCACACCTGCCCGCCGGAGTGGACGACGGCGTAGCTGGAGGTGACCCCGTCGAGGGTCACCGTCAGCTCGTCGCCGTCCCTGGTCACCGAGCCGGGCACCGGGTCCGTGGACCCGACGCAGACCTCCGCCGCCGAGGAGCGGCCGCGCACCCGCACGGTCACCGGCTCCCCACCGGCGGCCTGCAGCCGGCGCACCGTCCAGGCCGGCTCGCCCAGCCGCCAGCCGTCCGGCACGTCCCACCGGTCGACGACCGGGCCGGCCGGCTCGCTCTCCACCAGCAGCGCCAGCGCGGCGACCGCGTACGCGTGCGGGGACGGCGGCTCGACAGCGGTGAGGGTCTCGCCGCGCCGCTCGATGAGGCCGGTATCCAGCCGCCCGGCGACGACGTCGGGGTCGGTGAGCAGCGCGCGCAGGAACGCGGTGTTGGTCGGCACGCCGAGGACGGCGGTGTGCCCGAGCGCGCCGAGCAGCCGGGCCCGGGCGGTCTCCCGGTCGGGACCGTGCGCCACGACCTTCGCCAGCATCGGGTCGTAGTCGGTGCCGACGACGGAGCCGACGGCCAGCGAGCTGTCCACCCGCACGCCGGGCCCGGACGGCTCGCGTAGGCCCCGCACGGTGCCGGTCTGCGGGAGGAAGCCGCGGGCGGGGTCCTCGGCGTAGAGCCGCGCCTCGATCGCGTGGCCGGTCAGCCGGACGTCGTCCTGGGTCAGCGGCAGCTGCTCCCCCGCGGCGACCCGCACCTGCAGCTCGACCAGGTCCAGGCCGGTGACCATCTCGGTGACCGGGTGCTCGACCTGCAGCCGGGTGTTCATCTCCAGGAAGAAGAAGTCGTCCGGCCGCTCGGCGTCGACGATGAACTCCACCGTGCCGGCGCCGGTGTAGCCGACCGCGCGGGCGGCCTCGACGGCGGCGGCGCCCATGGCCGCGCGCTGGGCGTCGTCCAGCAGGGGGGACGGCGCCTCCTCGATCACCTTCTGGTGTCGGCGCTGCAGGCTGCACTCCCGCTCGCCGAGGTGGACGACGGTGCCGTGCGCGTCCCCGAGCACCTGCACCTCGACGTGCCGGGCGGCACCGACGTAGCGCTCGACCAGCAGGGTGTCGTCGCCGAACGAGCCGCGGGCCTCCCGCCGGGCGGCGGCGATCGCGTCGGCCAGCTCCGCCGGCGACCGCACCACCCGCATGCCCTTGCCGCCGCCACCGGCGCTCGGCTTGAGCAGCACCGGGAAGCCGACCTCGACCGCGGCGTCCGCGACCTCGTCGTCGGACATGCCCGGCTCGGTCCGGCCGGGGACGACGGGGACGCCGGCGGCCCCCACCGTCTGCTTGGCGCGGATCTTGTCGCCCATCGCCTCGATCGCGGCGACCGGTGGGCCGATGAAGACGACCCCCGCCTCCTCGCACGCGCGGGCGAACTGGACGTTCTCGGACAGGAAGCCGTACCCGGGGTGGATCGCCTGCGCGCCGGTGCGGGTGGCGGCGGCGAGGACCCGGTCGACCGACAGGTAGCTCTGCGCCGCCGTCGCCGGCCCGATGGGGACGGCGACGTCGGCCTCCCGGACGTGCCGCGCCCCGGCGTCGGCCTCGCTGTACACGGCGACCGAGCAGATGCCCATCGCGCGCAGCGTGCGCAGGACCCGGACGGCGATCTCGCCGCGGTTGGCGACCAGGACGGTGTCGAACACCGCTCACCACCCCCCGGCCGAGCCCGGCCGGTAGGGCTCAGGCAGCCTTGCGGGTGCTCTTGGCGAGGACCTTGTCGGCCTTGTCCAGCTTGACCAGCCGGCGCTTCTTGACCGTGTACCCCGGCGGGAGCGTCCCCTCGGCGAGGGCCCGCAGGGGGCAGCGCTTGCAGCGCGGTCGGTCCTCGCAGCACTTCTTCTTGGGCATGCGGTCGGACTTGGCCATGCGGTGAGGTTAGCCTTCCCTTCGCCACCGGTCCACGGCGGTCGGCGTGTCACCGGATAACGTCTGGTGCACGCCACCCCACCTGTCCGGGAGTCCCGATGGCCGCCGCCGCCTTCGCCGAGCTGCTCAACACGCAGATCGGCAACGAGTTCGCCGCACACCAGCAGTACGTCGCCTGCGCCGTGTACTTCGACGAGCTCACCATGCCGCGCACGGCGCAACTCTTCTTCGACCAGGCGCTGGAGGAGCGCGAGCACGCGATGATGATGGTCCGGTACCTGCTGGACTCCGACGCGCCGGTCCGCATCCCGGCCGTGGCGGCGCCGGTGAACGAGTTCGCCGACGTGGTGGCGCCGGTCGCGCTGGCCCTGGAGCAGGAGAAGCGGGTCACCGAGCAGATCAACGCGCTGATCGGGGTCGCCCGGCGGGAGAACGACTTCGCCTCCGACCAGTTCATGCAGTGGTTCATCAAGGAGCAGATCGAGGAGGTCAGCAAGATGAGCGACCTGCTCGCCGTCGTGAAGCGCTCTACCCACGACCTCGAGACGATCGAGGACTACGTGCTGCGCGAGGTCAAGGCCGGGGCAGCCGACCCCACGGCCCCGCCGATCGCGGGGGCCTGAGCCCGCGCGGTCACATCCGGAAGACGCCATAGCCGACCTCCTCCAGGGGCGCGTTGGCGCAGGCGGACAGGGCCAGGCCGAGCACGGTGCGCGTCTGCGCCGGGTCGATGACGCCGTCGTCCCACAGCCGCGCGGTGGCGTAGTAGGGGTGCCCCTGCTGCTCGTACTGCTCGCGGATCGGCGCCTTGAACGCCTCCTCCTCGTCGGCCGGCCACTCCTGGCCGCGGGCCTCTAGGCCGTCGCGGCGCACCTGCGCGAGCACCGAGGCGGCCTGCTCCCCGCCCATCACCGAGATGCGCGCGTTGGGCCAGGTGAACAGGAACCGGGGCGAGTAGGCCCGGCCGCACATCGAGTAGTTGCCGGCGCCGAACGATCCGCCGATGACGACGGTCAGCTTGGGCACCCGGGCGCAGGCGACGGCGGTGACCATCTTGGCCCCGTGCTTGGCGATGCCACCGGCCTCGTAGTCGCGCCCGACCATGAACCCGGAGATGTTCTGCAGGAACAACAGCGGGATGCTGCGCCGGTCGCACAGCTCGATGAAGTGCGCGCCCTTGAGCGCGGACTCGGCGAACAGCACGCCGTTGTTGGCGACGATCCCGACCGGGTGGCCGTGCAGCCGGGCGAACCCGGTGACCAGGGTGGGCCCGTAGAGCGGCTTGAACTCGGCGAACCGGCTGCCGTCGACCAGCCGGGCGATGACCTCGCGGACGTCGTAGGGCGTTCGCGGGTCGGGCGGCACCACGTCGTAGACCGACTCCGGCGGGTGCAGCGGTTCCTCGACCGGTTCGACGTCCCACGGCCTGGGCTCGCGCGGGCCGAGGGTGCCGACGATCTGGCGGACCAGTTGCAGGGCGTGCGTGTCGTCCTCGGCCAGGTGGTCGGTGACCCCGCTGACCCGGCTGTGCAGGTCTCCCCCGCCGAGCTCCTCGGCCGTAACCACCTCGCCGGTCGCGGCCTTCACCAGCGGCGGGCCGCCGAGGAAGATCGTGCCCTGCTCCCGGACGATGACCGCCTCGTCGCTCATAGCCGGCACGTACGCCCCGCCGGCGGTGCACGAGCCCAGGACGGCGGCGATCTGCGGGATGCCGGCCCTGGACATCGTGGCCTGGTTGTAGAAGATCCGGCCGAAGTGCTCGCGGTCGGGGAAGACCTCGTCCTGCATCGGCAGGAACGCGCCCCCGGAGTCGACCAGGTAGACGCACGGCAGCCGGTTGTGCAGCGCCACCTCCTGCGCGCGCAGGTGCTTCTTCACCGTCATCGGGTAGTAGGTGCCGCCCTTGACGGTGGCGTCGTTGGCGACGACGACGACCTCGCGGCCGGCGACCCGGCCGATGCCGGTGATGATCCCGGCAGCCGGCGCCTCGTCGTCGTACATGCCGTGCGCGGCCAGCGGGGAGAGCTCGAGGAAGGGGCTGCCCGGGTCGAGCAGGGCGTCGACCCGCTCGCGCGGCAGCAGCTTGCCGCGGGAGACGTGCCGCTCGCGGGCGCGCTCGCCTCCGCCGAGCGCCACGCGGCGCAGCTGGGCGGCGAGGTCGGCGGCGAGTGCGGCGTGGGCCTCGGCGTTGCGCGCAGCGGCTCCGGCGTCGGTCGTCGGCCTGCCGGCCAGCACGGGGGCGTCCACGGCCGGGATGTTAACGAGGGTTCACGAGCCGGGTCAACGAGCGTTACCATTCCGGCGTGACGGACGTCAACACCGCGCTGCACGCGGATGCCGCCCGCCCGTCGCGGCGCGAGCAAATCCTGCGGGCCGCCGCGCAGCTGTTCGCCGCGCGCGGCTCGCGCTCCGTCGGGGTGGACGACGTCGGGGCGGCCGTCGGCGTGACCGGGCCGGCGATCTACCGCCACTTCGCAAGCAAGGACGCGATGCTGGCCGAGATGCTGCTGCGCATCAGCGAGCGGCTGCTGGACGGCGGCACCGCCCGCGTGGCCGCCGCCGGCAACGACCCGCTCGCCCAGCTGCGCACCCTGATCGCCTTCCAGGTCGACTTCGCGCTGGACAACCCCGCGCTGATCACCGTCCACGACAGGGACCTCTGCTCGCTGGCCGACGACGACGCAGCCCAGGTGCGCCGGCTGCAGCGCCGCTACGTCGAGGTGTGGGTCGACGTCCTGGGCCGGGTGCACCCCGCCTCGGACGCCGAGACCAACCGGGCCCGCGCGCACGCCGTCTTCGGGCTGGTCAACTCCACCCCGCACAGCGCCGGGCGGCTGCCCCGCCGGCGCATGGCCGCACTGCTGGCCACCATGGCCGAAGCCGCCGCAACCGCCTGAGCGCCAGGCATAGGAGGCAATGCATACGTCTCGTCGGCGCCAGGACGTATGTATTGGTTCCTATGTCTAGGCCGGGGGCTCCGGCATGGGCAGCACCAGAGCGGAGGAGGCGACGAGGTCGAGGTCGGCCGGGGAGCCGGTGGGCCCGGGCCTCGCCCACGCGGTCTCGACGATGATCACGGTGTTGCCGGAGACGGCGCTGGCGTACTGCGCACTCGAGAGCCGTTCCGGGCTGCCGGGGTAACGCACGCCCTCGCGCAGCAGGTCGCTGACGTTGCCGCTGCCGTCCCGGTCGGCCAGCGCACGCAGCCCCCGCGCACTGGCGCCGTCCCCCATGTGGGCAGCCGAGACAGACACGACGACCGGCCGCCCGCCGACGTCGGTGGAGTACAGCGCCCGCGCCAAGCCCGCGCAGTCGGTGCCGGCGAAGAACCCGGCCACCGCGCCGTAGGCGTGGCCGACGCAGGTCGGGTCCGTCTGCACGCGCTGGGCGACGAAGATGCGCCCGTCGACCGTGACGCTCTCCCCCGGCTGCGGCCCGGGCGCGACCTCGGCGGGCGCCGCCACCTGCCCGACGGTCGACGGGGAGGCACCGGAGTCGGTGCCGTCGTCGCTCCCGTCGAGCAGCGCCGCTCCCCCCAGCCCGAGGAGGACGGCGACCAGCAGGGCCGCCGCGACGAGCAGCGCGGTGCGCCTCGTCGAGCGCGCACGCCGGCGCGGCCCCACCAGGGGGACGCCGGCGGGCCGGGCCCCGGAGCGAGCTGCAACGGGCACGGCGGCCGGCGCATCGAGGG
The DNA here is from genome assembly GCA_030773455.1 of Actinomycetota bacterium. Classification (GTDB taxonomy): domain Bacteria; phylum Actinomycetota; class Actinomycetes; order Mycobacteriales; family Geodermatophilaceae; genus Geodermatophilus. Next base: position 28 of record JALYNA010000372.1, on the reverse strand, counting down.
CGTGCGGCGCCGCAGCACCGGGAGCGAC
>JALYNA010000371.1 GCA_030773455.1 Actinomycetota bacterium | reverse complement strand
CGGCTACACCGTCACCATCACCACAGCCGCCTGACAATCGACCCGAGCAGGCCTCGGAACGATCGATCCCGAGGTCCGCTCAAGCGCGCCGCCGTGACCCCCGCAGCAGTGACTATTTTCCGGTCAGACGCCGTCGCGGGGCTGAGCGGCGCCCACGCCGACGCCGCGCCCGGCCGCCTCGCGCAGTCGCTCGACCGCCCGGCCGGGCACCGTCGTCCCGTCGGGCGGCGGCGTTCCCGGACGCCGGCCGGCCCGCCGCGCCCGCAACCGGGCCACCAGGCCGGCGATCCCGCCGGGGACGAAGAAGACGACGAGGACGAAGAGCGTCCCCAGCAGGAAGAGCGGCTCCGACAGCGGCACCCGCAGCCAGGCCGGCAGGTCCTGCACCGCCGTCGACTGCGCCAGGTCGGTCAGCCGGCTGTCCAGGTAGGTGTAGAGGACCCCGCCCAGCACGGCGCCCCACCGGCTGCCCGCGCCGCCCAGCACGACCATGACCAGCAGGGTGAGCGTGAACTCCGACGTGGTGACCCGCGGCGTGGAGCCGCCGAGCAGCAGCAGGTGCACGACACCGCCGAGGCTGGCCAGCAGGCCGGCGAGCACGAACACCAGCAGCTTGAACGGGTAGGGCTGGAGGCCGAGCACCTCGACGCGGCGCTCGTTCTCCCGGATCGCCTCCCACACCCGGCCGGCGCGCGACCGGGTGAGCACGGTGACGACGACGTAGACCAGCGCGAGGTACGCCAGCGCGAGCCAGTACTTGTTCACCGTGTTGAAGACCCCGATGAACATGTCGGGAATCGGCTCGCGGGCGACCGCCAGGCCCTCGTCGCCGCCGGTGAACCCGCCCGGGTCCTGCAGCACGAGGATCGAGCCGACCTGCGCCGTCGCCAGGGTCACCATCGAGAAGGCGATGCCCGAGACCCGCAGCGCCACCCCGCCAACGACCAGCGGCAGGAGGATGCCGACCACCGTGGTGAGGGCCAGCGCGGCGCCCAGGCCCAGCCCCATCTCGGTGAGCGCGAGGTTGGCGACGTAGGTGCCGGCCGCGAAGTAGAGCGCGTGGCCGAACGACAGCAGCCCGGTGAAGCCGAACAGCAGGTCGTAGGAGAGCGCCACCCCGCCGAACACCAGGCACAGTGCGATGAGCTGCAGCGTGCCGGGGCTGTTGAGGACGCCGTCGAACAGGCCCGGCACCTGCAGCGTCGAGTACGGGAGCAGCGCCAGGACGACGAGGACGACCAGCGGCCCGAGCCGCGTCAGGTTCCGGGTCATGATGCCCCTCTCAGGCCAGCTTGGCGGTCAGCCCACCGGGGCGCGTCAACAGGACGACGGCGAGCAGGAGCACGACCGACAGGTCCCCCACCCCGCTGGCCGCGTAGTAGTTCGCGAACTGCTGCACCAGGCCGACGAGGACGGCGGCCATGGCGGTGCCGGTGATCGAGCTCATGCCGCCGATGACCACGACGATGAAGGCGAAGATCAGCAGCGAGGTGCCCTGGCCGGGCGAGATGGAGCCGAGGTAGATGCCGCCGAGCGCTCCGGCCAGCGCGGCGAAGGCGCCGCCGATGGCGAACACCAGCGTGAAGGCCCTCCGCACGTCGATGCCGAGTGCGGTCACCATCGTCCGGTTCTCCACGCCGGCCCGGATGATGAGTCCGAAGCGGGTGAAGCGGAGGAAGGCCAGCACCGCGACGAGGACGACGATCGCGGTGGCGATCAGCAGGAAGCGGTCGTTGGGCACGTTGGCGCCCAGCAGGGACGTCGTCCCCTGGGCGACCCCGGGACGCGGGAACGGCCGGGGGTCGGCACCCCAGATGGCCCGCACCAGGGCGACCAGGGCGAGGCTCAGGCCCACGGTGACCAGGACCTGTTCGATGTGCCGCTGGTACAGCGGCCGGATCAGGGCCAGCTCGACGACCGCGGCGACCAGCGTGCCGACGGCGACGCCGAAGGCGACCGCGTAGACGAAGCCCCACCCGGTGGCACCGGCGCCGGGCAGGTTTTCCGCGGCCCACCAGGTGCCGTAGGCGCCGATGGTGAGGAAGGCGCCGTGGGCGAAGTTCAGCACGCCCATCAGCCCGAAGATCAGGGACAGCCCGCTGGCGACCAGGAAGTACAGCGCCGCCAGGCCCAGCCCGGTGATCGTCAGCAACACGACCGTGCTCATGCGTCGGCCTCGCCGGCGCCCGTCCGGCGCACGCGTACACGTGGCTCCGTCCCTGGTGGGCTGGCGACCTCGCCCACTGCGTGCGCACCTCCCCCGCTGGGAGCGACGCCGAGCAGCTCGCGGGTGCGGTCGGGGTCGGCCAGCAGGTCGGGCGCGGACCCGGTCCACGCCACCCGCCCCTGGTCGACGACGACGGCGTCGGTCGCCATCCGGCGGACCACGGTCAGGTTCTGCTCGACGAGGAGGATCGTCACCTCCTCGGCGGCGCGGGCGAGCACGTCGGCGACCTCCGCGACCAGCAGCGGGGCCAGCCCCTTGGTGGGTTCGTCGACCAGTAGCAACCGGTTGTCGTTGAGCAGCAGCCGGGCGATGGCGACCATCTGCTGCTGGCCGCCCGACAGCGTCCCGGCGAGCTGGCGGCTGCGCTTCTTGAGCTCCGGGAACAGGTCGTAGACCCGGTCGTGGTGGTGGGCGGAGTTCCGCCGCTCGGCGAGGGTGAGGTTCTCGGCGACGGTCAGCCCGCCGAAGACCTCGCGGTCCTCGGGCGCGTAGCCGAAGCCCAGCCGGACGACGTCGTGCGTGCGCCGTCCCTGCAATTGATGCGTGCGACCGTCACCGCCGGTGAACTCGATGGTCCCGGTCGAGGGCACCAGGCCCAGCACCGACTTGACCGTCGTGGTCTTGCCCGCGCCGTTGCGGCCCAGCAGCGCAGTGACCCCGCCGCGGCGGACGGTGAGGTCGACGCCCTGCAGGATGTGGCTGCCCGAGAGCCGCACGTGCACGTCGGCCAGCCGCAGCAGGGGCGGCGGCTGGAGAGTCACAGGGCGTCCCCCAGGTAGGCCTCCTGCACGGCTGGGTCACTGGTCACCCGCACCGGGGTGTCCAGCGCCAGCAGCGCGCCGTGGTGCATCACGGCCACCCGGTCGGCCAGGCCGAGCAGCACGTCCATGTGGTGCTCCACCATGAGCACGGTCTTGCCCTCCTCGCGGTGCACGCCGGCGATCACCTCGGTGAGGCCGGCCACCTCCTCGGTGCTCACCCCGGCCATCGGCTCGTCGAGCAGCACCAGCGCCGGGTCGGTCGCCAGCAGGATGGCCAGCTCGAGCTTGCGCTTGTCGCCGTGGGACAGGGACCGGGCCAGCAGCTGCGCCCGCCCGCCGAGCCCCACCCGGTCCAGTGCCCGGCCGGCCACCTCGTGCGCCCGGTCGGACGGGCGGACCAGCTGCCAGGCCCGCATGCTGCCGCCGAGGCGGGCCTGCGCGGCCAGGCGCACGTTCTCCTGGACGGTCAGCCCCATGAACACCGAGCTGGCCTGGAAGGTGCGCCCGAGGCCGCGGCGGGCCCGGTCGGCCGGGCTGGACCGCGTGATGTCCGCGCCGGCCAGCGTGACCGTTCCGGCCGTGACCGGCAGGAGCCCGGAGAGCAGGTTGAACAGCGAGGTCTTGCCCGCCCCGTTGGGGCCGATGACGGCGATGAACTCGCCGGGCGCGACGTCGAAGGTCACGTCGGAGACGATCACCGCGCCGCCGATGGCGCACGTCAGGCCGGCCACCTGCAGCACCGGCGCGCCCGCGCGGCGGGCGGCCGGTGCCGCAGGGGTGGAGCTGCCGGTGCGGCTGGACACCAGGGGAATCCCTCTCCGGTCCGGCGATCAGCGGGTGGCGACCGGCGGGGCGGTGGCCTCGGCGTCGAGGGTCTCGATCAGCACCGGCACGAGCTCGCCGCCCTGCTGCTCCAGGCGGGCCTGGAACATCGGCTGCAGCAGCGCGTGGTCCTCCGCGCGGATGGTCATCTCGCCCTTGACGCCCTCGAAGGTCCAGCCCTCGAGCGCGCTGATCATCCCGGCGACGTCGTCCCCGCCCTCCTCGACGGCCCGCACGATCATCTGCGCGGCGTTGCAGCCGTCCGGCGTGAAGATGTCGACCTCGCCGCCGGCTGCCTCGACCCGCTCGGCCACGGCCTTGCTGACCTCGTTGTCGACGGCCTCGGCGAAGAAGTGGGACAGGAAGTTCAGCTGCCCGGCGACCTGCTCGCCGTAGGTCGGGTAGGAGGCCCGCAGGTCCAGCCCGGTGACCACGTCAGTCGCCTCGAACACGCCCTGCTGGCCCATCGACTGCCACATGGCCGGGGCGGTCTCGCCGGCCCACGCCACGAAAGTCAGGTCGGCGCCGGCGTCACGGGCCTGAGCGGCGAACGGGGTGAGGTCGGTGGCGCTGGCGGGGACCAGCAGCGGGGTGACGGTCGCCCCGCCGGCCTCGCCGAGGACGGCGGTGACCGCTGCGACGTTGGCCTGCCCGAAGGCGCTGTCCTGGGCGAAGACCAGCACGGTGCGCCCGGCCGGGTCGCCGATGAACGACTGTGCGGTCAGCACGTCCTGGTAGGTCTGCCGGCCGGAGCGGAAGGTGTTGCCGTTGACGCCGGTGAGGGCGTCGGTCGCGGCGGGGCCGGAGATGAACAGCACGTCGTTCTGCTCGGCCAGCGGGGCCACCTGGGTGGCGACCCCGGAGGAGGCCGACCCGGCGATGATCTGCACGCCCTGGCCGATCAGGTCCGTCGCCTCGGCGACGGCCTTGGCCGGGTCGCCGGCGTCGTCCCGCTGGACGACCTCGATCGGCCGCCCGCCGACCTCGGTGGTGCCGTCGGTGGCGTAGTCCAGGCACGCCTCGAAGCCCTGCACGTACTGCTTGCCGTAGGCGGCCAGCGGGCCGGAGATTGAGGTCACCAGGCCGACCTGCACCGGAGCGCCCTGCTCCTCGCCGGCGCCGCCACCACCGCCCCCGCCACCACCGCCGGTGGAGGCCGTCGGGCTGCCGCACGCGGCGGTAGCCGCCAGGAGCCCGGCCGCGGTCACGGCGAGCGCGGCGGTGCGGGAACGGGAACGCGACATGAGCGGACTCCTCTGGTGTGCGGCGTGGCACGTGAGACGCGCCCACCGCCCGAGAGGAGGTGGGTCGCACCATACCATAGGGAGGGACTGCGGTCAGACCCATGTGAGCGGAGTCCACAGTGGATGACGGCCGGGTGGGTGCTGGTGACACTCCGCGGTCGCGAGGTCGGCCAGGCGATCGCAGAAGCGGCGTCGTCCGGACGCCGTACCGTCGTAGAGGTGACCCCTGCACCCCTCGACGGCGTGACCGAGCGCCGTGGCACCGACCGCTGGCTGCGCCTGGACGGGACGACGAACACCCGCGACCTCGGCGGCCTGCCTACCGTCGACGGCGGGACGACGGTCCCCGGGCGGGTGCTGCGCAGCGACAACCTGCAGACGCTCAGCGACGCCGACGTCCGCCGGCTGGTCGAGGACGTGCGCCTGCGCGAGGTGGTCGACCTGCGCACCAGCGCCGAGGTGATGCTGGAGGGCCGCGGCCCGCTGCGCGCGGTGCCCGAGGTGACGCACCGGCACTTCACGCTGCTGCCCGAACGCGGCCACCACACCGACGTGTTCGCCGTCGAGGAGTCCGACCTGCCGGAGCTGCCGGCCGACTGGGCCGAGTCGATCCTGCCGCGGCAGGTGGCCGAGGGCGACCAGGGTGAGCCGCCGGCGGTGCGCTCCTACCTGGGTTATCTCACGCACCGGCCCGAGAACGTGGTCGCCGCCCTGCGCGCGCTGGCCGCGGGCACCGCCGGCGCCACCGTCGTGCACTGCGCCGCGGGCAAGGACCGCACCGGCGTCGTGGTGGCCTTCGCGCTCGCCGTGGCCGGCGTGCCCGCCGAGGAGATCGTCGCCGACTACGCCCTGACCGCCGAGGTCATCGACGACATCGTGGCCAAGCTGGCCGCCTCACCGACCTACGCCGAGGACATGGTGCGTCGCGACGTCGCCAGCCACAC
>JALYNA010000370.1 GCA_030773455.1 Actinomycetota bacterium | reverse complement strand
GCGCACCTCGACGCGCTCGTGCACGGCCACAGCTTCGTCATGGTCTGGGCCTCCGCGGACCCCCGCACGCCGCGGATCTCCATCGAGACGGCGCGGCAGACCGCAGTCGAGCGGGACGCGATGACCGGCGAGATCACCACCGCGCTCAAGCGCTGGACCGAAGGCGGCTACGGCCATGCGGTCGTCTTCGGCCCGGAGCAGATCACCCGCTGGCGCACGCAGGACCGGCTCGTCGAGGGATCGGACACCTACGAAATCCCGGCCGGCGGCTGGACCCCGGTGGAGACCATCGAGAACGTGCTCGGGCAAGTTCCGGTCGTGCCGCTGGTCAACCGTCCGCGGCTGCTTTCCCCCAACGGGGAAACGGAGCTGTCGGACATCATCGGGCTGACCGACGCCGCGTCGAAGATCGTCACCGACATGCTGGTCACGAGCGAGTACGCCGCCGCCCCACGCCGTTGGGTCACCGGCATGGACATCGGCACGCGGCCGGAACGCGGCCGGGGGAAGGGGAACGCGCCGCCGCTGAGGTGAAGCACAAGTGGACTGAGGCGCCCGCGTCGAAGCTTTGGATTGCTGCCGATCCGCAAACATCCTTCGGACAGTTCCCTGAGGCCGTTCTGGCTAACTATGTCGCGGCGCTTGACGCCCTCACTCAGCAGGCGTCGGCGATTTCCGGTCTGCCACCCGCCTATTTCGGTATTCACGGCAGTGAGGTCGCCAGCGCGGACGCGATCCGCTCGTCCGAGGCCACCCTCGTCTCGAAGGCCCGGCGCCGGCAACGGTCGTTCGGCGGCAGCTGGGAAGACGCCATGCGCCTGGCCGTCCTCGTCCGGGACGGCGTGCAGCGCCCCGGCATGGAGAGCCTGGAGACCATCTGGCGCGACCCCGAGACGAGGACGGTCGCGCAGGCCGCGGACGCCGCCGTCAAGAAGCTCGCCGTAGGCGTCTCCCGCGAGCAGATCCTCGAGGACCTCGGCTACTCGCCCGTCCAGATCGAGCGCATAACCGGCACACCCGTGCCGGCACCCGTCCGCACCGTCGCCTAAAGGAGCCAGCCATGACCGACGAGAACACCGATGGGCAGGCCGCCAACGCCGCCGGCCTGTCCGCTCAACCTGACCCTGCCGCCGACCTCGGCCCTGACCCTGCCGAGACGGAAGTCTTCGACCGGGAGTACGTCCAGAAGCTCCGCGACGAGGCCGCCGGGCACCGGGTCAGGGCCAAGCGCACCGACGCCCTCAACGCCCGTCTGGCGACCGCACAGGCCGCCCTGACCGGCAAGCTCGCGGACCCGACCGACCTGCCGTTCACCGACGACCTGCTCGACGACGACGGGCTCGTCGACGAGGCGAAGGTGCACGCCGCGGTCGACGACCTGATCAAGCGGAAGCCGCACCTGGCCGCCCGGCGGCCGACCGGCAATGTGGGGCAGGGCGCACGGCCGGAACTCCCGGAGATCGGGCTCGCCGCGATGCTCCGAAGGGGTGCGTGACCGGCGTTACCCCGGCAGTGTCAGCCTCTCAGGAGTACGGGGAGGCACCTGCGTCTTGTTAGACGTAGCCCTGCGGCACCGGCCCAGTAACCCTCATCGCGTGCTCGGCCGCCAGGTCCGTGAGTTCGTGCTGGCCTAGCGTCGTGTTGCTAGTCACCGACGCCGCCAGGGCTGCGAAATACCCCTCCATCGCGGCCGGAACATAGATGTTGAGCTTGCGACTCGCAGACGAGCCGACGCGAAATCCGTGCTCCACGCCTGCCGGGACCCAAACGAACGCTCCGGCGGGGCAGCGATGCTCTGCCGCGCCGATGAAAACGATGTACTCGCCTTCGAGCACATAGAACGCCTCACCAGCGTCGTCGTGGATGTGCATCGGTGGGCCGAAGCCGGGCGGCTCGTTCGCCTCCAGGATCGTGAGGCCACCCTGGGTTTGTGTTGCCGAAGCCTTGACCGTCATCCGGAACGGACCCATGTCGAGCACCGGACCGGTCCCTGGCGCGAACACGTACGCATCGGTCGACATCGCGACACCTCCGAAAGCACTGGTGAGCACATACTCGCGCACGTCATGGCGGGGGGGATGCCTGCTCCTCCGGTCTCGAACGGCCCCTCTCAGGCGCGAAGGGTAGGTGCCGCTACCTACTGCCAGGCGGTAGCATGATCTTGCGGGGCCGGGAGCCCCCACCGCACGGACGGCCGGGTGCCAGACGTGATCCCCCATCGGATCAACCTCTGGAGCCCTCATGCCCTCGTCCACCGTCAACCAGCCCGAGCTGACCGCCGATCAGGTGCAGCGCATCCTCGTCAAGCCGCTGGAGCAGGCGTCGGTGTTCCTCGCCGCCGGCCCGCGCATCTTCGACGTCACCGCCGCCGGCCCGGTCCGCATCCCCAAGCTCGTCAGCATGGGCGCCCCCGCCTGGCACGGCGAGAACGAGCTGATCACCGAGGTCGATCCCGACTTCGGCGAGGTGCGACTGCTCGACGGCATCAAGAGCGTCAAGAGCATCACGCGCTTCTCGAACGAGCTGGCCCGCTCGTCGGTCGTCGCGCTCGACGCGGCGCTGCGCGACAAGATGGTGCTCGACGTCGCCGCGCGCATCGACACCGCGTTCATCGCCGGCACCGGCGACCCGGTGGGCGGGAAGAACACCACCCCGCTCGGCATCCTGAACTACCCGGGCGTGCAGGTCATCCCCGCCGTCGGCGCTCCGACGCTCGACGACCTGCTCGACGCAGTCGCGCTCACCTACTCGGCGAACGTCGACACCGGCCGGCTGCGCTGGATGATGACCTCCCGCGACTTCATCGCCCTGCGCCGGCTCAAGGACACCACCGGCAAGTACCTGCTCCAGCCCGACGCCACGCAGGACGCG
>JALYNA010000369.1 GCA_030773455.1 Actinomycetota bacterium | reverse complement strand
CCCCCGCAGGGGGTGCCCGGGCCGCCGCCGGGCATCGGGTATGGTGTTGTCCGGCGCCGTGAGGCGCAGTACGGCCCTTGGGGTATGGGGTAATTGGCAGCCCGACGGTTTCTGGTTCCGTTAGTCTAGGTTCGAGTCCTGGTACCCCAGCGAGGAAGACGTCTGCCTGGAGACGGCGTTCCTCAGCACGACCGCACCACCGCACGGCCCCGTCGTCTAGCGGCCCAGGACGCCGCCCTCTCACGGCGGTAGCGAGGGTTCGAATCCCTTCGGGGCTACAGCGAGCAAGAGCCCCCGGCCACATCGGCCGGGGGCTCTCGTCGTCCTGGGTAGCCGCCCCCGGCACGTGGCACCATGGGCCCGCACGGCCCCGTCGTCTAGCGGCCCAGGACGCCGCCCTCTCACGGCGGTAGCGAGGGTTCGAATCCCTTCGGGGCTACGGCGAGTGAGCGCCCCCGGCCACACCGGCCGGGGCGTTCGTCGTTCGGGGCCGGCTGGAATGGCCGGGCTGTGGGAGGCGGGTCTAGCGTCGGAGGCCGTTGACGCTCAGTGACGAGCGGCGGGAGGGCAGGGCGCGCCAGTGATCCGGACGAGTCGTCGGCTGGCCGACGGCCGCGAGATCCTCTACTTCGACACCGGGCACACCGCGCCACCGCGGACGGTCGAGGACCCGCGCGACCTGCCCCCGGTCAGCACCCGCTCGCAGCTGCGGTGTGACCCGCTGCTCGGCGAGTGGGTGGTGCTGGCCTCGCACCGGCAGACGCGGACCTTCCTGCCGCCGGCGGACCTCTGCCCCCTGTGCCCGACCCGGCCCGGGCGCGAGCCCACCGAGGTGCCTGAGGCCGACTACGAGGTGGTCGTCTTCGAGAACCGCTTCCCGTCCCTGGCGACGGCGGTCGAGCGCGACGTCCCCCCGGCCGCGGCCGGGGCCCCGCTGACCGGCCTGCGCCCGGGCTTCGGCCGCTGCGAGGTCGTCGTCTTCACCAGCGAGCACGACCGGTCCTTCGCCACGCTCGGCGCCGACCGGGCCCGGCTGGTCGTCGACGTCTGGGCCGAGCGCACCGCGGAGCTGTCGGGCCTCGACGGGGTCGAGCAGGTCTACGTCTTCGAGAACTCCGGCGAGGAGATCGGGGTGACCCTCTCCCACCCGCACGGGCAGATCTACGCCTACCCGTTCGTGACACCGCGCGCGGAGAAGCTGCTGGCCGCTGTCGAGCGGCACCGGCGGGAGACCGGCGGCGACCTGTTCGGCGAGGTGCTGTCCGCCGAGCGTGCCGGGCCGCGGGTGGTCGCCGCCAACGAGCACTGGACGGCGTTCGTGCCGGCCGCCGCGCGCTGGCCCTACGAGCTGCAGGTCTTCCCGCACCGCCGGGTGCCCGACCTGCCCGCGCTCACCGGCGACGAGCGCGACGCGCTGGCCGGGCTCTACCTCGACGTGCTGGGCCGCTTCGCCCGCCGCTTCGACACCCCGATGCCCTACATCGCGTCGTGGAACCAGGCGCCGGTCACCCGCGATCGCGCGGACTGGTGGCTGCACCTGCAGCTGTTCTCCCTGCGCCGGGCACCCGGGAAGCTGAAGTACCTGGCCGGCTCGGAGTCCGGCATGGGCGCGTTCATCACCGACACGGTCCCCGAGGACGTCGCCCAGCAACTGCGAGACGTGGGCTCGTGAGCGCCGCGGACCGGGCCCGGGAGGCCTTCGCCGAGGCGTTCGGCGGCCAGCCGGAGGGGGTCTGGGCCGCGCCGGGCCGGGTGAACGTCATCGGCGAGCACACCGACTACAACGAGGGCTTCGTGCTGCCGGTGGCCCTGCCGCACACGACTCGCGCCGCGGTCGCCCGCCGCGACGACGGGCTGGTCGCGCTGGTCTCCGCCCAGCACCTCGCCGACCGGGTGGAGGTGCCGGTCGCCGAGCTGGCGCCCGGGCGGCCGGCGGGCTGGGCCGGGTACCCGGCCGGCGTCGTCCATGCGCTGCGCGACCGCGTGCCCGGCGGGGTGAGCGTGTTCGTCGACGGCGACGTCCCGGCGGGGATGGGCCTGTCGTCGTCGGCCGCGCTGTCCTGCTCGGTGGCGCTGGCGCTGCGCGACCTCGCCGCCCCCGACCTCGCCGTCGCCGACCTGGTCGACGTGGCGCGGCGGGCGGAGAACGACTTCGTGGGTGCGCCCACCGGCATCCTCGACCAGTCCGCGTCGCTGTTGTGCACCGCCGGCCACGCGCTGTTCCTGGACACCCGCGACCGCAGCGCCCAGCAGGTGCCGCTGGACCTGCGGGCGGCCGGCCTGGAGCTGCTCGTCGTCGACACCGGGACGACGCACGACCACGCCACCGGCGGCTACGGCGACCGGCGCCGCGAGTGCGAGCAGGCCGCCGAGCGGCTGGGGGTGCGCGCGCTGCGCGACGTTCCGGACGTGGCGGCGCTGGCCCCGTTGGACGACGGCACCGCCGAGGGGACCGTGCTGCTGAAGCGGGCGCGGCACGTCGTCACCGAGGATGCCCGCGTGCTGGAGGTCGTGCGGATCCTGCGCGGGGCCGCCGGCCCGGCGGCGATCGGACCGATGCTCACCGCCGGGCACGCCTCGCTGCGCGACGACTTCCAGATCTCCACCGTCGAGCTGGACACCGCCGTCGACACCGCCCTGGAGGCCGACGTCGCCGGCGCGCGGATGGTGGGCGGCGGTTTCGGCGGCAGCGCCGTGGTGCTGGTCGACGCCGACCGCACCGACACCGTCACGCGGGCGATCACCGATCGCTTCGCACAGCGCGGCTACGCCGCGCCCCGGGCCTTCGCGGTCGTCCCCTCCGCGGGCGGCCGGCGCCTCGCCTGACCCACACGGCGCCGCCTACCTCGCCGTCGTCCTGCTGGACGGCTCCTCCGCTCGCGAGGGCGTCCGCCCCCACGCCGTTGATCATGGGGTTGTTGCCGGTGACACGCGCGCACGCGCCGCGGCACCCTGCACCAACCCCATGATCAACGCGGAGGCGGGCTGCTGAGGAGGCGGTGGAGGGGAACGATCAGCCGGCGCCGCGGGAGATCGCGTCGGCGGCCTCGAGCACCGCGCCGACCACCTCCGGGGCCGGACGGCGGCCCAGCCGCTCGACCGGCCCGGAGATCGAGACCGCGCCCAGCACTCCGCCCGCGGGGTCGCGGACCGGCGCGGACAGCGACGCCACCCCGGGCTCCCGCTCGGCGACGCTGTGCGCCCAGCCCCGGCGGCGGACGTCGAGCAGCGTGCGCGCGGTGAAGCTGGCACTCGGCAGCAGCGGCGTGACCTCGTCGGCGGGGGCGAACGCGAGCAGCGCGTGGGCGGCCGAGCCCGCGGTCATCGGCAGCCGTGCACCGACCGGCACGGTGTCGCGCAGCCCGTGTGCCCGCTCCGCGACGGCCACGCACACCCGGCTGGCGCCGTCGCGGACGTAGAACTGGGCGCTCTCCCCGCTGGCGTCGCGCAGTGCGACCAGGTGGCGGCCGGCGAGCTCGGCGAGGTCGGCGACACCGCGGCCGAGCTCGGCCAACGCCGGGCCGGGCGCCCATGCGCCCGCCGGGGTGCGCCGGACCAGGCGGTGTCCCTCGAGGGCCACCGCCAGCCGGTGGGCGGTCGCGCGGGGCAGCCCCGTGCGCTCGACGAGCTCGGCGAGGGTCGCCGGCTCAGCGGCCACGGCGCGGAGGATGGCCACCGCTTTGTCCAACACGGCGACGGGGTTAGGCTGTCCCACACAGCAATACTCGCATCCCACTTGGTGAGATGACCAGCCCGGTCCTCGCCGCGGGATGCGAGCCCCGACCCCGGAGGGACCAGCCGTGCCGAAGACCCTGGCGGAGAAGGTCTACGACGCCCACGTTGTGCGCAGCGCCGCGGGCGAGCCGGACCTGCTCTACATCGACCTGCACCTCGTGCACGAGGTGACCAGCCCGCAGGCCTTCGACGGCCTCCGCGCGGCCGGCCGCACGGTGCGCCACCCCGAACTCACGATCGCCACCGAGGACCACAACGTCCCGACGCTGGACATCCTCAAGCCCATCGCCGACCCGGTCAGCCGCGCGCAGGTCGAGGCGCTGCGGCGCAACGCCGCCGAGTTCGGCATCCGGCTGGCTCCCATGGGCGACCGCGACCAGGGCATCGTGCACGTCATCGGCCCGCAGCTGGGGCTGACCCAGCCGGGCATGACGATCGTCTGCGGCGACAGCCACACCTCCACGCACGGCGCGTTCGGCGCGCTGGCCTTCGGCATCGGCACCAGCGAGGTCGAGCACGTGCTGGCCATGCAGACGCTGCCGCAGTACCGGCCCAAGCAGATGGCCGTCACGGTGGAAGGCGAGCTGCCAGAGGGGGTGTCGGCGAAGGACGTCATCCTGGCCGTCATCGCCCAGATCGGCACCAACGGCGCCGCGGGCCACGTCATCGAGTACCGCGGCAGCGCCATCGAGGCGCTGTCGATGGAGGCCAGGATGACGATCTGCAACATGTCGATCGAGGCCGGCGCCCGGGCCGGGCTGATCGCGCCGGACGAGACCACCTTCGCCTTCCTGCAGGGCCGCCAGCACGCCCCGCAGGGCGCGGACTGGGACGCCGCCGTCGAGTACTGGCGCACGCTGCGCACCGACGAGGGCGCGGTCTTCGACACCGAGGTGGTGCTGGACGCCGCGTCGCTGACGCCCTTCGTCACCTGGGGCACCAACCCCGGCCAGGGCCTGCCGATCGCCGAGTCGGTGCCCGACCCGGCGGCCATCGCCGACGAGGGCGAGCGCCGGGCGGCCGAGCAGGCACTGGCCTACATGGGCCTGACCCCCGGCACGCCGCTGCGCGAGATCCAGGTGGACACCGTCTTCCTCGGCTCCTGCACCAACGGCCGCATCGAGGACCTGCGGGTCGCCGCCGAGCTGCTGCGCGGGAAGACGCTCGACGCGAACACCCGCATGCTCGTCGTCCCCGGGTCGATGGGCGTCAAGCTGCAGGCCGAGGCCGAGGGCCTGGACCAGGTGTTCGTCGAGGCCGGCGCCGAGTGGCGGGGTGCGGGGTGCTCCATGTGCCTGGGCATGAACCCCGACCAGCTCGCGCCGGGGGAGCGGTCGGCCTCGACCAGCAACCGCAACTTCCAGGGCCGGCAGGGCAAGGGGAGCCGCACCCACCTGGTGTCGCCGTCCGTGGCCGCCGCGACCGCGCTGACCGGGAAGCTCACCGCGCCCGCCGACCTGAACCCCTCCGAGCTGGCTGGAGTCTGAGTCCGATGCAGCCCTTCACCACGCACACCGGCACCGTGGCCCCGCTGCGGCGCAGCGCCGTCGACACCGACCAGATCATCCCGGCGGAGTACCTGAAGCGGATCACCCGCAGCGGCTTCGAGGACGGTCTGTTCGTCGCCTGGCGGACCAACGAGCCGGACTTCGTGCTGAACAAGCCCGAGTACGCCAACGCCTCGGTGCTCGTCGCCGGCCCGGACTTCGGCACCGGCTCCTCCCGCGAGCACGCCTGCTGGGCGCTGCTGGACGGCGGGTTCCGCGCGGTCATCAGCTCGCGGTTCGCTGACATCTTCAAGAACAACTCGACGAAGTCCGGCCTGCTCACCGTCGTCCTGCCGCAGCCCGAGGTCGAGGCGCTGTGGGCGGCGGCGGAGGCCGACCCCCGCACGCAGGTGACCGTCGACCTGCAGGAGAAGCGGATCACCTACGGCGGGCAGAGCGTGCCGTTCGAGATCGACGACTACACCCGCTGGCGGCTGCTGGAGGGCCTCGACGACGTCGGGCTCACCGAGCGCCACCTGGCCGACATCGAGGACTACGAAGCGCGCCGTCCGGCCTGGCTGCCCAAGGCACTGCCCGCCCTGCCCGCCTGACGAGGGGCGCTCGCGAGGGGCCGAGCCGGGGTCTCGACACACTGTTCATCTCTGTATACCGTTGCATCCAACGCTTCTGCGCATGTGGGTGCGGAGGTGGAGCGGTCGGGCAGTGAGGCGACGGGACCGCGTGATGTCGGACGGGCGGAGCAGCGGATGGTCGGCAGGATCAAGCAGGTGGATGTCGTCGTGGTCGGCGGGGGCAACGCAGGCTTCAGCGCCGCGCACGCTGCGGCTGCCCGGGGACGTCGGGTAGTGGTGCTGGAGAAGGGGGAACGGGACCAGGCCGGCGGCAACAGCTACTACACCGCGGGCGCGTTTCGGATCGCGCACAACGAGCTGTCCAGCATCGCTGACCTGCTCGACGACGACGAGCGGATGCCGGACTCCTGGCTGCCGCCCTACCGGGAAGACGACTACCTCGCCGACATGGCGAAAGTGACCTCCGGGCGAAATGACCCGGAGCTGACCGCGGCGCTGGTGGGGGACAGCCAGGACACGCTGCGTTGGCTGCACGGTCTCGGCCTGGGCTTCCGCTTGATGTACGAGCGCCAGGCCTACCGGGACGAGGCGTCGGGCCGTTTCGTCTTCTGGGGCGGTCTCGCCGTGGGCAGCACCGGCGGGGGCAAGGGACTCATCGCCCAGCACACGGCCGCGGCCGAGGCCGAGGGTGTCGACATCCGCTACGGGGCCGCGGCTCTGGACCTGCTCGTCGAGGACGGGCGGGTATGCGGCGTCACGTGGCGGGATGCCACAGGGGTGGTCGCTTCGATGCGAGCCGACTCGGTGGTGCTCGCCGCCGGGGGGTTCGAGGCCGACGCCCGGATGCGCGAGGAGCACCTGGGTGAGGGCTGGGGCCGCGCCAAGGTCCGGGGCACACCGCTGAACACCGGTGACATGCTCCGTGCGGCGATGGCCATCGGGGCGGCGCCGTACGGGGACTGGGGGTCCTGCCACAGTGTGGCCTGGGACGCCCGCCACCCGGCGAACGAGAGCAACCGGGAGCTGACGAACCAGCTCACGCGCGGCGGATACCCGCTCGGCATCGTGGTCAACTCCCTCGGTCGTCGGTTCCTCGACGAGGGGGCCGACTACCGCAACTACACCTATGCCAAGTACGGGGCGGCGATCCTCCGACAGCCCGGCGGGATCGCCTTCCAGGTCTTCGACGCCCCGCTCCGGGAACGGCTGCGGGCCGAGGAGTACGACATGCCCGGAGCGTCGGTCGTCGTGGCCGACACCCTGGAGGATCTGGCTGCCGGCATGGACGTCGACCCGGCGGCCCTGCGCCGGACGGTCGAGGAGTTCAACGAGGGCATCGACCGCGCCGTCCCCTTCGACCCGGCGGTCAAGGACGGTCGTGCGTCCCGGGTGGACCCGCCCAAGAGCAACTGGGCGGTCCCCCTGGAGGCCCCGCCGTTCTACGCGTTCCCGGTCACCTGCGGCATCACGTTCACCTTCGGCGGCCTGCGGGCCGATACGTCCGCGCGGGTGCTCGACGGCGAGGGCGCGCCGATCCCCGGACTGTTCGTCTGTGGGGAGATGCTCGGCGGCCTCTTCAGCGGCAACTACCCCGGGGGCACCGGGCTGACGTCGGGCGCGGTGTTCGGCCGGAGAGCAGGATCGCTGGCGTGACGTCCCCCCGCCCGGATGCCGAGTCGATCTACGAGGAACTGCGCGCGGAGATCGGCGCCGGCCGGCTGTCGGCGGGCAGTCCGGTCCGCGAGGTGGCTGTGGCGACCCGGTTCGGGGTCTCCCGCACCCCCGTGCGGGAGGCCCTCCGGCGACTGCAGCACGACCGGCTGCTGGTGCCCGGCGCCCGGGGCCTGCAGGTGCGTGAGGTCGACCCGCAAGAGGTTGTGCAGGTCTACGACATCCGGATCCTGCTGGAGGCGGAGGCGGCCCGGGAGGCCGCGCGGGCCCACACCCCCGCCGACCTGATGCTGCTCGAGGGGCTCATCGCGCGCGACCGGTCCCTCGTGGACCCACCGGACCAGCTTCGCGCCCAGACGAACTCGGAGTTCCACGCGGCGGTGTGGCAGGCGACGCACAACCGGGTCCTCCAGGACCTCCTGGAGCGGTTGGTGGTGCACCTCGTCCGCACCCCCCACTCGACGCTGTCCGCCCCCGGCCGGTGGGAGCAGGCATTGGACGAGCACCAGGAGCTTCTGGACGCCGTCGTCCAGGGCGACGGCGACACGGCGGCGCGGCTCGCCGCCGAGCACATGGGCAGGGCCCGGGAGATTCGGCTGAGCCTGCTGCGCACCGCCGTGGCCGGCGGCGGAGGGCCCGCCGGCGGCTGAGGGCGCGCCGGTCGGGGTCGGTCCTCGTCCGACACGGCCTCGGGGCTTGACGAGACGTGCGTCATGCGGTCAGGGTGAGCCAAACGTATCCGAGTGGATACAACGGGATGCAGATGTCCTGGGCTCACACGACGACCGGGAGGCCTCCATGGCACGGAACTCGAACAGGAATGGTCGGCGCAGGTCGGCCGCGGTCGCACTGATGGCCGCAGGCCTCACGGCGACGGCATGCGCGCCCTCCACCAGCAGCAGCTCCGGGGGCGGCGACGCGGCGGCGAGCGGATCGGGCGGCTGGCCCACCGCCGACGTCCGGATCATGGCGCCGGCCGACCCCGGCGGCGGCTGGGACCAGACGTCCCGGGCCGTCCAGGAGGTGC
This sequence comes from Actinomycetota bacterium, assembly GCA_030773455.1. Lineage (GTDB taxonomy): Bacteria > Actinomycetota > Actinomycetes > Mycobacteriales > Geodermatophilaceae > Geodermatophilus. The sequence continues at coordinate 13,900 of JALYNA010000369.1, read as the reverse complement.
TCGCCGGCCAGCTGGACGCCTCCGTCGAGGTTTACAACGTCGGCGGGGCCGGGGGCACCGTGGGCATCGCCCAGTTCGTGGGCAACGAGGGCGACCCCAACGAGCTGATGACGATGGGTTCGATCATGGTGGGCGCCATCGAGACCAACGACTCGCCGGTCACCCTGGAGCAGGTGACCCCACTGGTCCGGCTGCTCGATGAGTACGAGGTCATCGTGGCTCCGCAGAACTCCCCGTTCCAGACGATCGACGACATGGTGGAGGCGATGCGGTCCGACCTGGGCTCGGTCGCCATCGCCGGCGGGTCCGCCGGTGGCATCGAGCAGGTGCTCGCCGGGCTGCTCGCCCAGGAGATCGGCGCCGAGCCCGCCGGCGTCAACTACATCCCGCACAGCGGGGGTGGCGAGGCGCTGGCGACGATCCTCTCCGGGCAGGTCCAGGCCGGGATCTCCGGCATCGGCGAGATCCGCGAGCAGATCGAGGCCGGACAGGTCCGCGCGCTGGCCGTCTCCTCCCCGGAGCGGATCGAGGGCATCGACGCCCCGACGCTGAAGGAGGCCGGGCTGGACATCGAGCTGGCCAACTGGCGCGGCATGGTCGCCCCGCCGGGGATCGACGCCGAGCAGGAGCAGGCGATCGAGGACGCGCTGACCGAGATGGCGAAGAGCCAGGAGTGGCACGACGTCCTCGCCGACCGCGGCTGGGATGATCAGTTCCTGGCCGGCGAGGAGTTCCAGCAGTTCCTCGCCGAGGAGCAGAAGCGCACGCGGACGGTGCTCGAGGAACTGGGTCTGGTCGGTTCGTGAGCACGGCGTCCGGTCCCGGCCGGACGTCCCCTCGCTGGTGCTCGCCGGGCTCCTGCTCGTACTGGGCGTCACCCTGGCCGTCGACGCCAGCGGCATCCAGAGCCCGCGGGGTGGCGGCAGTGTCGGCCCGGCGGCCTTCCCGTGGGCGGTCGCGGGAGCGCTGCTGGTCCTCGGCGTCGTGCTCGCCCTGGTGGCGACCCGAGGTCGCCCGGACGAGGAGCTGGCCTCGGCGCACCCGAGGATCGACGAGGAGCTGCGCGCGGCCACCAGCCCCGACCCGATGGCGGAGCCTGAGGACGGAGCCGAGGAGGTGCCCGCCGTGCCCGTCGGCGAGCCGGGCCGGCCGCTGCTGCGGGTGCCCCCCGTGGTGCGAATGGCGGTCTTCGCCGCCGGGCTGCTCGCGCACGCCCTGCTGATCAGCAGCGCGGGGTACGTGGTCGCGGCGCTGGTGCTCTTCGTCGCCGCAGCCCTGGCCTTCGGCGCCCCCAGACTGATCCGGGTCATCGTGGTCGGCCTCGTGCTGACCCTGGTCGTCTTCTACGCCTTCACAGTCGGCCTGGGACTGGCCCTGCCGAACTTCGGGGGTCTGTGATGGGCGGCTTCACGGACCTGATGAACGGGTTCGCCGCCGCGGCCAGCCCGGAAAACCTGCTGTGGGCGCTGCTGGGGGTCACCCTGGGGACCGCCGTCGGCGTGCTGCCGGGCATCGGCCCCGCGCTCACCGTGGCCCTGCTCCTGCCACTGACCACCAAGCTGGAGGTCACCAGCTCGCTGATCATGTTCGCCGGCATCTACTACGGCGGCATGTACGGCGGATCCACGACGTCGATCCTGCTGAACACGCCGGGGGAGAGCGCCTCGATCATCTCCGCGCTCGAGGGCAACAAGATGGCCCGGTCCGGTCGGGGCGCAGCCGCCCTGGCCACCGCCGCGATCGGTTCCTTCGTGGCCGGGACGATCGCCACCGTGGGGCTGTCCTTCGTGGCCCCCTTCATGGTGGACGTGGCCCTCTCCTTCGGGCCGCCGGAGTACTTCGCGCTGATGGTCGTAGCGTTCACGACCGTCTCCGCCGTGCTGGGAAAGTCCGTGCTGCGTGGGCTCATCGGTCTGGTGATCGGCGTGACCATGGGGCTGGTGGGCATCGACGTGCAGTCCGGTCAGGCCCGGCTGACCCTCGGTGTGCCGCAGCTGCTCGACGGCATCGACGTCGTCATCGTCATCGTCGGCCTGTTCGCCATCGGGGAGGCGTTCACCGTCCTGGCCAGCAGGGAGAAGCGCAGCACTGTCACGCCGGCGGGGGGCTCCCGGTGGCTGTCCCGCCGCGACTTCCGGCGCAGCTGGCCGGCCTGGCTGCGCGGCACGGCCCTGGGTTTCCCCATCGGGGCGCTGCCGGCCGGCGGCGCTGAGATCCCCACCTTCCTCAGCTACAGCGCCGAGAAGCGACTCACCAAGCACCCCGAGGAGTTCGGGCACGGCGCGATCGAGGGTGTCGCCGGACCGGAGGCGGCCAACAATGCCGCGGCGGCCGGCGTGCTGGTGCCCTTGCTGGCCTTGGGGCTCCCCACCTCCGCAACCGCGGCGGTCATGCTGGCCGGCTTCCAGAACTACGGCATCCAGCCGGGCCCCCTGCTGTTCACGTCCAACAGCGCACTCGTCTGGACGCTGATCGCCAGCCTCTACATCGGAAACGTGCTGCTCCTGGTGCTCAACCTGCCCCTGGTCGGCATCTGGGTCCGGCTGCTGCAGATCCCTCCCTACTACCTGTACGCAGGCATCGCGGTCTTCGCGACCCTGGGCACGTACGCGATCGGCGGCAGCACCGTCGACCTGCTGATCCTGTACGCCATCGGCGCGCTGGGCTTCCTGCTGCGGGCCGCGGACATCCCGGTGGCCCCGGCCGTCGTCGGCCTGATCCTCGGGCCGCTGGCGGAGGAGCAGCTGCGCCGTTCGCTGGCCATCTCGCAGGGTGAGGTCGACGTGCTCTTCTCCTCACCCCTCTCCATCGTTCTCTACGTCGTGGCGGCCGCGGCGGTCCTGCTGCCGCCGCTGGCCCGGATGGCGGCGTTGAACCGGGCGACCCGGAATCGAGACCGGGCAGGGGTGTAGCCCGAACCCGGCCGAGGCCGGGTACGGGGCCGGGTGGGCGGATGCGTCAGTGGGGCCGCCGACGGGGCCGGCGACATCGCCTCCGGTGCCTGTCCTCAGGGGCTCCCGGCGCCGCTGCGCGTCATCGCCCACCGGCGTTCGCCGCCGGGCCGGCGGCGAAGTCGCGGTAGTAATCGGCCGCCAGCGCGCCCGGCCGGCCGGCCAGCACCCAGGTGCTGCCCTTCGCCGCCGGCGGCCAGGCCCCCCCGGGAGCGCCCGCGAAGCGGACGCCCAGGGCCGCGAGCACCGACGGGATGGCCCCGCCCTGGCTGCAGACGACGGTCACCCCTGGCCGCTCGCGCGGCGCCAGGAGCCGCTCGACGGCGGCCAGGGCGGCCTGCGGATCGGCGGCGAACTCCTCCTCGCCGAGCTGGGGCAGCGGGTGGATGTCGCAGCCGATCCGCTGGGCCAGCGGCTCCAGCGTCTCCCGGCAGCGGGTCCGCTCGGCGGTCAGCAGCTCGACTGGGGCGAAGAACGGCAGCACCTGGGCCAGCCGCTCGGCCTGCCGGCGGCCCTTGCCGTCCAGCGGGCGCAGCTGGTCGGGCCCGTCCCAGTCGGACCTGCTGCCGGCCTTGGCGTGCCGGACCAGGAGCAGTGAGGGCTCCCGCGGGACGTCGGTGCGGGCCAGGTCGGCCAGCACCGCACGGTCGTGCGCGTGGGTCACCCGGGCGCAGGCCTCCTCGACCGGCAGCCAGCGCAGCTCGTCGACCTCGTCGTTGGGCACGAACTCCCCGCCCACCGCCCGCATCAGCCAGTAGTCGACCCGCTTGGGGCCCTCCTTGACCTGGTACTCCGTGCGCACGCTGCGCCGTCCGACGACGACGTCCAGCCCGGTCTCCTCGGCCACCTCGCGCACCGCCGTCTGCAGCAGGTGCTCGCCCTCATCGGGCTTGCCCTTCGGCAGGGACCAGTCGTCGTACCGCGGGCGGTGCACCAGTGCCGTCTCCACCTCGCGCCCGGGGCCCGGCCGCCAGAGGACGCCGCCGGCCGCACGGACCACGCGGCCCGCCTCAGCCGGCATGGTCCACCGCCGCCGCCATGAGGGCGCCCTGGTAGTCGTGTTCACCGGTGCGCGTCCAGGCGCCGTCGCTGCCCAGCTCCCAGCAGCGCACGCCGTCGGCCATCGCCGCGTCGAAGATCCGCTGCAGCTCGCGCTCGGCGGTGTCGTCGCACACCCGCAGCAGCACCTCGATGCGGCGGTCGAGGTTGCGGTGCATGAGGTCGGAGCTGCCGAGCCACCACTCGCCCTCACCGCCGCCGGCGAACCACATCGCCCGCGAGTGCTCCAGGAAGCGGCCCACGATCGAGCGCACCCGCACGTTCTCCGACAGCCCGGGGACGCCGGGACGCAGCGAGCAGATGCCGCGGATGAGCAGCTCCACCGGGACGCCGGCCGACGAGGCCTCGTAGAGGGCGTCGATGAGCCCCTCGTCGACCAGCGAGTTCACCTTGATGCGGATGCCGGCCGGCCGCCCCTCGCGGGCATGGCGGGCCTCCCGGCGGATCTTCTCCACCAGCCCCGGGCGGATGCCGTGCGGCGCGACCATGAGCCGGCGGTAGGTCGTCTGCCGCGAGTAGCCGGTAAGGGTGTTGAACAGGTCGGTGAGGTCGGCGCCCACCCGCGCGTCGGCGGTGAGGATGCCGAGGTCCTCGTAGAGCCGGGCGGTCTTGGGGTTGTAGTTGCCCGTGCCGATGTGGCAGTAGCGGCGGATGACGCCGTTCTCCCGGCGCACCACCAGGGCCGTCTTGCAGTGGGTCTTCAGGCCCACGAGCCCGTAGACGACGTGGCATCCGGCCCGCTCCAGCGACCGGGCCCAGCTGATGTTGGCCTCCTCGTCGAAGCGCGCCGTGATCTCCACCAGGACGACGACCTGCTTGCCGGCGTGGGCGGCGTCGATGAGCGCGTTGACGATCGGCGAGTCGCCCGAGGTCCGGTACAGCGTCTGCTTGATCGCCAGCACGTCCGGGTCGGCGGCGGCCTGCTCGATGAGGCGCTGCACGCTGGTCGCGAACGAGTGGTACGGGTGGTGGACGAGCACGTCGCCCTCCCGCAGGGTGGCGAACACGCTCTTCGGCGTCTCGCCCTCGGAGAGCCGGGGGTGGGTGGCCGGGACGAATGGCTCGTCCTTGAGCTCGGGGCGGTCGAGCCCGTAGAGCTCCCACAGCGCTGCGAGGTCCAGCAGACCGGGCACGTGGACGACGTCGGACCGGTCGACCTCCAGCTCGCTGACGAGCACGTCGAGGATCGTCGGGTCCATCGGCTCGGCGACCTCCAGCCGCACCGCCGGCCCGAAGCGGCGGCGGGCCAGCTCCCGCTCGAGGGCCTGCAGCAGGTCCTCGTCGCGGTCCTCCTCGACCTCCAGGTCGGCGTTGCGGGTGACCCGGAACAGGTGGTGGTCGATGACGTCGAGGCCGGGGAACAGGTGCGGCAGGTGCGCGGCGATGAGGTCCTCGAGCGGCAGGAACGTCCCGCCGGAGTCCACCGGCCCCACCGGCACGAAGCGGGGCACGTTGTTGGGCACCTTGAGCCGGGCGAAGCGCGGGGCGCCGGTGTCGGGGTCGGGGTCGCGAACCTGGACGGCGAGGTTGAGGGACAGGCCGCTGATGTAGGGAAAAGGGTGTGCCGGGTCGACCGCCAGCGGGGTCAGCACCGGGAACACCTGGTCGCGGAAATACTCCCTCAGCCGGGTGGTCTCGTCCTCGGCCAGGTCGCCCCAGTGCACGATGCGGATCCCGGCCTCCTCCAGCCGCGGGGCGATGTCCTTGGTGAAGACGGCGGCGTGCCGGTGCACCAGGTCGCGGGTCCGTTCGCTCACCTGGGCCAGCTGCTCGCGCATGGTCAGCCCGTCGGGGGAGCGAACGGTCAGGCCGGTGCTCTGCCGGCGCTTGAGGCCGGCGATGCGGACCATGTAGAACTCGTCGAGGTTGCCCGCGAAGATCGCCAGGAACTTCATCCGCTCCAGCAACGGCGCGGACTCGTCCTCGGCCAGATCCAGCACGCGGGAGTTGAAGTCCAGCCACGACAGCTCGCGGTTGATGTACCGGTCGGCGGGCGCTCCGGGTCTGGTCGAGGGCACTTGCTCATCGTGCCGCAGCCGGGGAGCCATTGCGGCACGGGCGGCAGGTCAGCCGCTGCGCCGCACTGCGCCGCCGAGCAGCGCCGCGGTGTGCCGCCCGACGCCCAGCGCGAGGGCGGCGCGCAGGTCGCCGGGCGTGTCGACGTCCCGTGCCAGCCCCGGCCAGCGCCCCCTCAGCAGAACGGCGCCGCCGGCCGCGTGCCGCTGCGCCGACCCGGCCCCGAAGGCGGGGGCGAGCTCGGTGCCGTCAGCAGTGAGCAGTGTCGTCCCGGTGCCCTGCGCGTCGGCGACGAAGCAGCGCGGAGCGCAGTCCGCCGCGGCCAGCGCGGCGGTCAGCTCCGCCGGGCGGAGGGCCGGCAGGTCGGAGGAGAGCGCCGCCACCGTGGTGGCCCCGGTGGCGCGGGCGCCGTGCGCGAGGGCGGGGTTCAGGCCGCGGTCGGGCTGGTCGGGCACCGCGCGGGCGCCGAGCCGGGTCACCTCCGCGGCAGCCGACGGGTCGTCGGTGACGACGAGGACACCGGCGACGGCGGGGGAGGCCAGCGCCGCGGCCACGGTGTCGGCCAGCAGCGCCAGGACCAGCCGGTCGTGCGCCGCCTGCGGCGGGCCGCCCAGGGCCCCGGGCAGCGGCGTCAGGCGGGTCTTGGCCAGCGCCAGCCGCTTCGCCGGGACGACGACCGACCAGGCGCGCACGGCCACAATGTGAGCACACCGGCGCGGGTACGCCGACCGGACGGCTGGGCCCCGGTGGTCTCCGGCGGACCGCCCAGGGCCGATCATGGACCCCACGACGTCGCGGCCGGACCGGAGCCGGGCGCGCAGGAGGGAGGAACCGTGGCGCAGGACGGGTCCCCGGACGCCGGGGTGTCGGGCCGTGCCGGAGCCCTGCCGTCCCGGTGGCGCACCCGTAGGCCGCTCCCTCCGGCCCTGCTGTTCTGCGTCGCGGTTATCTACCCGGTCACCGTGCTGCTGTTCCGGATGCGCTACCGGCACGCCGAGCGCTTCCCCCGCACCGGCCCGGTGCTCGTGGTGGCCAACCACGTCTCGGTGCTGGACCCGCTGGCCTGCGCCCGGCTGGTCTGGGACTGCGGCCGCGTGCCGCACTTCCTGGCCAAGGAGGCGGTCTTCGCCGGAGTGGCCGGGAGGATCCTGCGCGCCGCCGGGCAGATCCCGGTGGCCCGCGGCCGGGTCGACGCGCGCACCTCGCTGGCGGCCGCGGAGGCCGACCTGGCCGCCGGCAACGTCGTCGTCATCTACCCCGAGGGGTCGGTCACCCGGGACCCCGACTGGTGGCCGATGGCGGCCCGCACGGGGGTGGCGCGGCTGGCGCTGGCCACCGACGCCGTCGTGCTGCCCGTGGCCCAGTGGGGGCCGCAGCGGCTGCACGACTACCACGCCAAGCGGCTGCACCCCCGGCTGCGGGTGCCCGCCGACTACGTGGTCGGCGAGCCGGTGGACCTCACCGACCTGCGGGCGCAGGTGCGCGCGGGACGGCCGGTGACCCGGGAGCTGCTGCGCGAGGTGACCGACCGGATGATGACCTCCGTGCGCGACCAGCTGGCCGAGCTCCGCGGGGAGCCGGCTCCTCCCACGACCACCCCCCACCCCAGTCGGGCACTGCCGGGGGACGCCGCGTGAGCCCGCCGGCGGGTACGGGTCGCTGGGCCGCGGTCCTGGGGGCCGGCTCGTGGGGGACCACCTTCGCCAAGGTGCTGGCCGACGCCGGCTGCTCGGTGGTGCTGCACGCCCGCCGTCCGGAGCTGGCGCACGCGATCGGCGAGACCCGGGAGAACGCCGACTACCTGCCCGGGATCCGGCTGCCCGACCGGTTGCGGGCCACCGCGGACGCCGCCGAGGCCCTCGCCGGCGCCGAGATCGTGGTGCTCGCCGTCCCCTCCCAGTCGCTGCGGGCCAACCTCACCGAGTGGGCGCCGCTGCTGCCCTCCGACGCCGTCCTGCTCTCGCTGATGAAGGGCATCGAGCTGGGCACGACCAAGCGGATGAGCCAGGTGATCTGCGAGGTCACCGGCGCCGGGCCCGACCGGGTCGCCGCCCTGTCGGGGCCGAACCTGGCGCGGGAGATCGCCGAGGAGCAGCCGGCCGCGACCGTGGTGGCCTGTGCCGACCACGAGCGGGCGGCGCAGGTGCAGGCGGCCTGCCTCACTCCCTACTTCCGCCCGTACACCAACTCCGACCTGGTGGGCTGCGAGCTCGGGGGCGCGGTGAAGAACGTCATCGCGCTGGCCTGCGGGATCACCGAGGGCATGGGCTTCGGCGACAACACCCGGGCCTCGCTGATCACCCGCGGCCTGGCCGAGACCGCCCGGCTCGGCGCGGCCCTCGGCGCCGAGCCGACCACCTTCGCCGGGCTGGCCGGGCTGGGCGACCTGGTGGCCACCTGCAGCTCCCCGCTGTCGCGCAACCGCACCTTCGGCGAGCGGCTGGGGCGCGGGATGTCGGTCGAGGAGGTGCAGCAGACGACCCGGCAGGTCGCCGAGGGGGTCAAGAGCTGCCGCCCGGTGCTCGACCTGGCGCGGGCGCAGGGGGTCGACGTGCCGCTCACCGAGGCCGTCGTGCGGGTGTGCCACGACGGGGTCCCCGTGACCCAGATCGCCAAGGAGATCATGTCCCGGGAAGCCAAGTCCGAGTGACGCAGACCTGGGGGGACGGCACCCGGTCCGTCCGCGCCGGGGAGGACGCGCCCGTGCCGGGCGCTCCGCTGCGGCCCTCGCCGGTGTTCGCCGCCCCCTACCACCTGGGCGACCGCCCGCCCCGTGCCGACGGTGCGGACGCCTACGCGCGCACCGAGCACCCGACGCTGCGGGTGTTCGAGGCCGCGGTGGGGGAGCTGGACGGCGGCCGGTGCCTGTCCTTCGCCACCGGCATGGCCGCGGTCAGCGCCGCGGTGCTGGCCGTGGCCCGTGCCGGCGACCGGGTGGTGCTGCCCTCGGACGGCTACTACACCACGCGGCTGCTGGCCCGCGAGGAGCTCGAGCGCTTCGGGATGAGCGTGCAGTACGTCCCCACCCCGCAGATCGCGGAGGTGGCCGCCCGCGGTGACCTCGAGGGCGTCGCGCTGGTGCTGCTGGAGACGCCGAGCAACCCGCAGCTGGACGTCTGCGACATCGCCGCCGTCGCCGCCGCCACCCGCGCCGCCGGGGCGGTGCTCGCCGTCGACAACACCACGGCCACCCCGCTGGGCCAGCGGCCGCTGGAGCTCGGCGCCGACCTCACCGTCGGCAGCGACACCAAGGCACTCACCGGGCACAGCGACCTGCTGCTCGGGCACGTCAGCACTCCCGACGAGGACCTGTACGCCCGCCTGAAGTCCTTCCGCGACTCCACCGGGGGGGTGCCCGGCCCGTTCGAGGCCTGGCTCGGGCACCGCTCGATGAGCACGCTGGACCTGCGGCTGGCCCGCCAGGCGGCCACCGCCGCGGCGGTCGCCGACCTGCTCGCCGCACAACCCGCGGTCACCGGCGTCCGCTGGCCGTGGCGGCCCGGGGATCCCTCGTACGACCTCGCCGCGCGGCAGATGCTGCGCGCGAACGGCGTCCTCTCCGCCGAGCTGCCCGACGCCGCGGCGGTCTCCCGGCTGCTGGGGGCCAGCCGGCTCTGGACGGCGGCCACCAGCTTCGGCGGGGTGCACAGCACCGTCGACCGGCGGGCCCAGTGGGGCGGGGACGCCGTTCCGGAGGGGTTCGTGCGGCTGTCCTGCGGGATCGAGGACACCGCCGACCTGGTCGCCGACCTCGCCGCCGCGCTCGACGCGGTGTGACGCTCAGGCGGCGGTCGCGAGCTCGCCGCGCCGCCGGTGGGCCGCCCGCGCGGTCAGCCACAGGCTCACCCCGACGTAGTACGCGAGGTAGCCCAGGGACAGCACCACCACGACCGGGTGCGGGTCAGGCACCTGCAGCAGCAGGACGGCGTAGCTGACCAGCCAGGCCGCCGTCAGCACCAGGCTCAGCGCCCGCAGGGCCGTCGTCCGCGACGGGTACAGGTAGCGCACCGGCACGAACACCAGCGCCGAGCACACCACGAGCACCGCCGCGACCACCCCGGGACCCAGGTCGAGGACGACCGCGTAGAAGGCCACCACGTTCCAGTAGCTCGGAAAGCCCAGGAAGGCGTGGTCGTCGGTCTTCGCGTCGACCCGGCAGAACTGGTAGGCCGACGCCAGCAGCGGCAGCGCGGCCACACCCCACCCGACGGCGCCGCCGGGCAGGGATCCGGTGGTCCACAGCAGCACGACGGGGGCGAAGGCGTAGGTCAGGTAGTCGACGATGTCGTCGAGCCGGGCGCCGTCGAACCACGGGATCGTCTCCTTGACCCGTAGCCGGCGGGCCAGCATCCCGTCGGTGCCGTCGACCACGAGGGCGACCAGGCTTAGCCACAGGGCCGCCACCGCGTGGCCCTCGAAGGCCGCCAGCACGATCAGCAGCCCGAGCACCGTGCCGCTGGCGGTGTAGAGGTGGACGGCGGCCCCGGCCAGGCGGAGCCCGCGCGAAGGGGTCGCCGTCGCGGCCGCGTTCTCGCCCATCGGCGTCGAGGCTCCCACACCGGGTCCGCGGCGGCCGCGCCGCGCCCGTCGTCCGGGCGCCCGGGGGGACCTCCACTAGGGTCGGCCGCGATGAGCGGACAGGCCGACAAGCTGCGCGTCGCGGTCGTCTTCGGCGGCCGCAGCGCGGAACACTCCATCTCCTGCGTCTCCGCCGGGGCCGTCCTCGCGGCGTTGGACCCCGACCGGTACGACGTCGTCCCCGTGGGGATCACCCGCGATGGCGCGTGGGTGCTGCCCGACCCCGGGCTGCGGCTGGCGATCGTCGGCGGCGCGCTGCCGGAGGTCCCCGGGGGGACGGCGGTGACGCTGGTCGGCGACCCGGCCGACCCCGGGCTGCTGCGGCTGGACGGCACGGGCGAGCGGATCGGGCTCGACGTCGTCTTCCCGGTGCTGCACGGCGCCTACGGCGAGGATGGCACCATCCAGGGGATGCTGGAGATGAGCGGCATCCCCTACGTCGGCTCCGGGGTCCTCGCCAGCGCGGCGTCGATGGACAAGGAGTTCACCAAGAAGCTGCTGACCGCGGCGGGGCTGCCGCAGGGCGACCACGTGGTGCTGCGCGACGCCTCCGGGGTCCTGTCGGCCGACCCCGACGTGCTCGACGCCGCAGCCCGCGAGCGCCTGGGCCTGCCGGTGTTCGTCAAGCCCGCGCGGGCCGGGTCGAGCATCGGGATCACCAGGGTCACCGACTGGGCGCAGTTCCCCGAGGCCGTCGCGACCGCCGCCGCGGTCGACGCCAAGGTCGTCGTGGAGGCCGCCGTCCCGGGGCGGGAGGTCGAGTGCGGCGTCCTGGCCGGGCCCGGCGGCGGGCTGCCGCAGGCCAGCCTGCCGGCCGAGATCCGGCTGCACGCGGGCACCGACTGGTACGACTTCGCCGCCAAGTACCTCGACGACGCCGCGGACTTCGACGTCCCGGCCGACCTCACCCCGGAGCAGACCCGGGCGGTGCAGGAGGCGGCCTGCCGGGCCTACCTGGCCATGGACTGCCGCGGCCTGGCGCGGGTCGACTTCTTCCTCGGCACCGGCCCGGACGGCGCCGAGCGGCTGGTGGTCAACGAGGTGAACACCATGCCGGGGTTCACCCCGATCTCGATGTTCCCGCGGATGTGGGCCGCGACCGGCGTCGACTTCACGGGCCTGGTGGACCGGCTGGTCGAGGTGGCCCTGGCCGACGCGCGACCCGCTCCCGACCCGGCGCTGGACGGCACCCGGGCGTGAGCCGGGCGGCGGTCGTCCGGCACGGCGGGTCGGCGCTACTGCTGACCCTGCTGGTGGCCTGCGCGGCCCCGTCCGACGGCGGCGCGTCCGCCGCACCCGCCGCGGCGACGCCGGCCACCCCCCAGGAGCTCGAGGAACTGGTCGTCCCGGACGTGCCCTCGGGCCTACCGCGGGTGCCCGACGCGCACCTGTCGCCGCCGGCGGGGGAGAAGTGGGTCGAGGACGTCGCCGGCTACGCCGAGGACGCCGCCCGCGAGCGCGAGGTGCTCGACGACTACGGCTACCGCTTCGGCTGGGAGCGCTACTGGGGGTCGGGGTCCGGCCCCCTCACCACCGTCTCCACCCACCAGTTCCATACCCCGGACGGCGCCGCGGCGTTCACCGGGGATGTCGCCGCGCAGCACGCACGCGTCTACGGCGGCCTGCTGCGCCAGGACCCGCCGGACCTGCCCGCCGGGTGCCGGCTGCTGCACCTCGCCGAGGGTGCTCAGGACGCTGGGGTGGCCTCGCCGGCGGCGTTCGCCTGGTGCGCGCAGGGGGTCTTCAGCGTGGCGGTCATCGCCGTCGCCGGGTCGGTGGAGTCGGCCACCGGTGAGGTACGGGCCGTCGTGGTCGCCCAGCTGGACCGGCTGCCGCCGTCCTGACGACGGCGGCTCAGTTGCCGGTGTCGACCGGCTGCACCGGGAGGGTCTCGCCGATGACCGGGCCCAGCGCGGTGACCGGCGCACTGTCGGTGTCGGCGGAGACGGCCACCTGCACGTACACCGGCCGGTCGACGGCGGTCCACACGACGGTGTCGGGGTCGCTGGTGTCCACCAGCCAGTTGACGCCGTTGATCTGGATCAGCGGGGACGTCGGCTCCAGCGCGGCGGGCCGCTCGACTCCGCAGACCAGCACAACCGCCGGCTCGCCCCAGGCGTAGGCGTAGGGGGAGTCGGAGTCGACCGGGCGGGACCGCTCGCCGGCCAGCTCCAGGGGCAGCTGCGCCATGAGCCCCGGGCAGGAGGCGTCGGCCTCCGGCGTCACCGGCGGCACCTCCACCGCAAGCGGCGGCAGGTCGGCCCGCGATGGCTCCGGGGTGCCCCCGACGTCGGCGACCGCGTCGCCGCCCCGCCCGGCGGCGCCGTCGTCCCCGCCGAGGACGCGGGTGAGCACCAGCAGCACGACCACGAGCGGCAGGACGACGGCGGTGACGACGATTGACATGCGCCGCAGCGGGTCGTCCTGTCCCGACGGCCGCGGCGCCTGCGCCCCCGGCTCCGCAGCGGGGGGCGGGGTGGTCCTGGTCAGGGCGCTCAGATGTTGACGACGGGGCAGGTCAGCGTGCGGGTGATGCCGTCGACGGACTGCACCCGGGCGACGACCAGCCGGCCGAGGTCGTCGACGGTCTCGGCCTCGGCCCGCACGATGACGTCGTAGGGGCCCGTGACGTCCTCGGCCTTCGTGACACCCGAGATCTCGCTGATCGTCGTGGCCACCTGGGCGGCCTTCCCGACTTCGGTCTGGATGAGGATGTAGGCGTGGATCACGGGAGACCTTTCCTCGGGCGGCGCTGCGGGTGCGGCGTCCGCGCCGCTGGGCGGACAGTTGGGCAACCTACCGCAGCGAGCTGGAGGAGCCGGTGACTCGTCCCCGCCCGCTGGTCCCGCGCGACGACCCCGCCGACAGCGTGCGGGTCGTCGGAGAGTTCGGCGTGATCGCACGCGTGCTGGCGCGCTCCGGTGTCGCCCGGATGGCCGACGTCGGGCCCGGTGACGACGCCGCCGTGCTGCGCGCCCCCGACGGCCACGTGGTCGCCACCACCGACGTCCTCGTCGAGGGCCGGCACTTCCGGCGCGACTGGTCCTCGGCCGAGGACGTCGGGCACAAGGCGGCCGCGGCCAACCTCGCCGACGTCGCCGCGATGGGCGGGGTGACGACCGCGCTGCTGGTGGGGCTGGCCTGCCCGCCGGACACCCCGACGACGTGGCTGGAGGGCGTGGCCGCAGGGCTCGCCGCGGAGTGCGCGCCGCTGGGGGCGGCCGTCGTCGGCGGGGACACCGTGTCCGCGGCCCCCGACAGCGGCGCCGTCGTCCTGTCGGTGACCGCGCTGGGCG
>JALYNA010000368.1 GCA_030773455.1 Actinomycetota bacterium | reverse complement strand
AGGTACATCCGCATGAGCATCTCGGCGAAGTCGGCGGCATCCACGCCGCCGGCCTCGGAGCGGATGGTCAGCAGGGCCTCGCGGGAGTCGTAGTCGCCCGAGAGCAGGGTGCGGACCTCGAGCTCGTCGATGGCCTGGCGCAGGCTCGCCAGCTCCCGCTCGGCCTCGGCCGCGGTCGCCTCGTCGTTCTCCTCAACCGCCATCTCGTGCAGCAGCCCCACGTCGTCGAGGCGGCTGCGCAGCTCCTCGACGCGGCGCAGGTCGCCCTGCAGGTAGGAGAGCTTGGAGGTCAGCGCCTGCGCGGCCTCGACGTCGTTCCAGAGGTCGGGCGCGGCGGCCTGCTCCTCCAGCTCGGCCACCTCACGACGCAGCCGGTCGACGTCGAGGACCGCCTCGATTGACGTCAGGGTCGTGTCGAGCTCGTCCAGGACGACGGAGAAATCAGCGGCCACATCGACCGAGGGTAGTGCGCTCCGCGCCGGGTCAGGCAGCCTGGCACGGGTGAGCCCGACGGCGGACCGCCTCAGCGGGCGGCGGCGACGGGCTGCCGGCCCCGGGCGGCGACCCAGCCGCTCAGCTCCTCGGCCGGCATCGGCCGGGCGAGGTGGAAGCCCTGCGCGAAGGTGCAGCCGAGCTCGGTGGCCAGCGCCAGCTGCTCGGCGGTCTCCACGCCCTCGGCGTGGGTGCGCACACCGCAGGCCCCGGCCAGTGCCACCACGGCGGCGATCGCCGCGGCCGCCTGGCTGCGCCGTCCCTCGGGATAGGCGACCAGGCTGCGGTCGATCTTGAGCTGGCCGGTGGGCATGGCGACCAGCTGGCCCAGCGAGGAGAAACCGCCACCGAAGTCGTCGATCGATACCTCCACCCCGGAGCGGCGGAGCTCGGCGAACTGGGCGGCGGCGCGCTCCACGTCCTCGGCTACGGACCGCTCGGCCAGCTCGACGAGGAGCTGCTCGGGCGGCAGCCCGGACTCCGCCAGCACCTCGTGGACGTCGGCGACCAGGGTGCCGGTGGCGATGTCGCCGGCGCTGATGTTCACCGAGGTCACCAGGTGCAGGCCGGCCGCCGCCCACGCCGCCGTCTGCCGGGTGGCGGCGCGCAGCACCCAGCGGGCGATCGGCGTCATCAGGTCGTGCTGGGCGGCGGTGGGCAGGAAGTCGGCCGGCGCGAGCAGGCCGCGGCTGGGGTGCTGCCAGCGGATCAGCGCCTCGACGCCGGTGTACCGGCCCGAGGGCAGGTGCAGGACCGGCTGGTAGTGCAGGACCAGCTGGCCGTCGTCCACCGCGTCGCGCAGCTCGGTGGCCACGGTGGCCTTGTGCTGGGCGGCGGCCCGCAGGTCGGCGGTGAACAGCCGGACCCGGTTGCGGCCGGCGGCCTTCGCCGCGTACATGGCGAGGTCGGCGTCGCGGACCAGGTCGGTGGAGCGCACCCGGGTCGACCCGGACTCGGCGGCGGTGGAGATCCCGATGCTGACGCCCAGGCGCACCATGCGCCCGCCGAGGTCGAAGGGGCGGTCGATGCTGGCCCGGCAGCGGTCGGCGAGCGCTTCCGCGCCGGTGGTGTCGCAGTCGCGGCAGAGGACGACGAACTCGTCGCCGCCGAGCCGGCCGACGGTGTCGGCGGCACGGGTCACGCCGGCCAGCCGCTGCGCGATCTGGCGCAGCAGGTCGTCGCCGGCGTCGTGGCCGAGGGAGTCGTTGACGTCCTTGAAGCCGTCGATGTCGAGGAACAGCACCGACACCGGGCCGCGGTCGAGCTGCTGCAGCTCGGCGTCGATGAGCTCGTGCAGGTGGGCGCGGTTGGGCAGCTCGGTGAGCGTGTCGTGGCGGGCCCGCCAGTCCGAGGCCCGCTCGGCGGCGACCCGGGTGGTGACGTCGGTGTGGGTGACCACGACCTGGCCGGCCTGGTCGACCCGGGAGGCCTGCAGGTGGATCCAGTGGGTGCCGCCCGGCAGCTCGAGGGCGTAGTCGGCCTGCACCGAGGACCGCTCGCCGCGGGACAGCGCGCGCAGCTGCTCGATCAGCGTGGACGTGCTGTCCTCGCCGTTGAGCCGGCGCGCCATGGCGAAGTAGTTGCCGTCCACCCCGATCCGCATCCGGTCGTCACCGAGCACGTCGGCGGCGTTCTGCCAGGCGGTGTTGGCCAGCAGCACCGTGCCGCCGGCGTCGATCAGCAGCGTCGGCGACGGCAGCGCGTCAAGCACGGCCTCGACGACGACGGCGGGCTGGGCCGACCCGCCGACCCGTCGCCGGACGTCGAGCGGCAGCTCGGGTTCCCCCAGTCGTCCCACACGCGCTCCTGCCCGGTCCGAGCGGCCCTCGTCGGCGTCGGTGGATACGGTGCCCAGGCCGACGGCGCTC